>JAITVR010000005.1 GCA_031285695.1 Prevotellaceae bacterium | reverse complement strand
AGCATGATTGCAAATGATGTTTCGTTCAAAAACGTAATTTCAAACGGCTTGGTTTTGGACAAAAACGGCAACAAAATGAGCAAGCGTTTGGGCAACGCCGTTGAGCCCTTCAAAGTAATGGAGGACTACGGCAGCGATGCCCTGCGCTGGTACATGGTTACCAACTCGCAGCCGTGGGACAACCTCAAGTTCGACATCGAAGGCGTGGACGAGGTGCGCCGAAAATTTTTCGGTACGCTGTACAATACGTATTCGTTTTTTGCGCTGTACGCAAACGTGGATAATTTTACGGGCAGTGAAAAACAAGTCGCCATAAGCGAGCGCCCGGAGATTGACAGGTGGATAATTTCACTACTCAATACGCTTGTAAAAGAGGTGGAAGAAGCCTACGAAACCTACGAGCCAACCCGCGCCGGACGGTTGATTCAGGATTTTGTTGGCGACAATTTGAGCAACTGGTACGTGCGCCTCAACCGCAAGCGTTTTTGGGGCGGCAGCATGACACCCGACAAGCTCGCAGCCTACCAAACCCTGCACGAATGCCTCACAAAAGTTGTGCTGCTTGCCGCGCCCATTGCACCCTTTATTACCGACAGAATTTTCTGCGACATCAACGCGGTAAGCGGCGAGTTTAAAGTTGACTCTGTGCATTTGGCAGATTTCCCAAAGTTCGACAATTCTTTAATCAATAAGGAGTTGGAAAACAAAATGCAGCTCGCGCAGCAGGCTACATCAATGATTTTGGCGCTGCGCCGCAAGGTAAATATTCGCGTGCGCCAACCGCTACAGCGCGCCGTGCTTGCCATTGCCGACCCCGAGGTAGAAAAATTGCTCACGCCGCAAATCAAAGAAATTGTAAAAGCCGAAAACAACGTAAAGGATTTGCAAATAGAAATGGAGGTGGTAACCAAGCGCGCAAAGGCAAACTTCAAAACGCTGGGCGCCAAGTGCGGCAAGAGTATGAAGGAGGTCGCCGCACAAATTCTTGCATGGAAAAACACCGATGTAGTTTCGCTCGAAAGCAGCGGAAAGTTTGAAATTACCTTAACCTCCGGCGAAAAAATTCTGCTCGCACCCGAAGATGTGGAGGTAATTACCGAAAGCATTCCGGGTTACGAATGCCTTACCGAAGGCAAGCTGACATTGGCTTTGGACATTACCGTAACCGAGGAGCTGCGCCAAGAAGGTATTGCTCGCGAGCTGGTAAATCGCATTCAAAACCTGCGTAAGGACAGCGGCTTTGAGGTTACCGACCGCATAAAAATTCAAATTGAAAAGCGCGCTGAAATTGAGGCTGCTGTTGAAAAATTCAACGATTACATCAAAGCGCAAGTGTTGGGCACATCGCTTGATGTGGTGGAGAAATTGAGCAGCGCAACCTCTGTTGAAATTGACGATTATACCGTAAATATCAACATTGAAAAAATGTAACGGCATTTTCACAAATGTTATAACATGTTGATTTTAAATTAGTTATAGTGATAATTTTACATTTAAAATCAAACGGTTTGCAGGTTGAGTAAATATTTATTACCTTAGCGTAATCATAAATTTTTGAACTATGAAAGCGAAAGAAGTAAAAGAAAAAACAAGATATTCGGACGAGGAGTTGGCGGAATTCAAGGCACTTATTTTGGAAAAATTGGAAAAGGCGCGCAAGGATTTTGAAGGGCTGCGCGAGGCCATTACCCAAAGCACAAGCAACGATACCATTGATACTTCGCCCACCTTTAAGGTGTTGGAAGAAGGCGCGTCAACGCTATCGAAAGAGGAGTCGAGCAAGCTGGCCGAGCGGCAGCAAAAATTTATTCAGCACCTCGAAGCTGCGCTCATTCGTATCGAAAACAAAACCTACGGCATTTGCCGCGAAACGGGCAAGCTCATTCCCGCCGATAGGCTGCGCGCTGTACCGCACGCCACGCTTAGCATGGAAGCCAAAGTGAGGCAGTAAATGTTGAAGTTTTTCAAAAAATATTTGATGAGCAACACCGCAAAAGCAACGCTGCTGGTGCTGCTCATTTTGCTTGCCGACCAAGCGCTAAAAATTTGGATAAAAACGCACCTCACGCTGGGCGAAGAAATTTCTATTCTCGGAAAAAGAGGCTTCATTTACTTTACCGAAAACAACGGCATGGCCTTTGGAATGGAGTTTTTTGGCAACGCCGGAAAATTTTTGCTGAGCATTTTTCGCATCATATTCATTGGCGTTATAGGTTGGTACACGTGGAAACAAATTCGCGCAAAAGCGCCGCTGGGGTTGGTGTTGGGACTTGCAGCCATGTTTGCCGGCGCGCTCGGCAACCTTATTGATTGCCTATTTTACGGGCTCATTTTTGGCGAATCAACCTACATGCAGGTGGCGCAAATGTTCCCTGCCGATGGTGGTTATGCACCGTTCCTTTTCGGCAAGGTGGTGGACATGTTTTACTTCCCCATCATCAACATTACGCTGCCCGAATCGTTTCCGTTTTGGAGTGGTGAGCGGTTCATTTTCTTCCGCCCCATATTCAACGTAGCCGACGCTGCCATTACCTTGAGCGTTTTTTACATGCTCATTTTTCAGCGGCATATTTTTTCAGAAAAAAAAGCAGAGGAAAGTTGTGAGCGGAGTGTGAAAATTTGAAATTTGGAATTTGAAAC
>JAITVR010000247.1 GCA_031285695.1 Prevotellaceae bacterium | reverse complement strand
CCCACCGATTTGTCGGTGCTCATTACCGGCGAAAGCGGCGTGGGAAAAGAGGTTTTTCCGCAGGTAATTCACCAAAATAGCGTGCGCAAGCACGGCTCGTACTTTGCCGTAAACTGCGGCGCAATTCCCGAAGGAACCATTGATTCCGAGCTGTTTGGTCACGAAAAAGGCTCCTTTACCGGTGCGCACGAAACGCGCCGTGGCTACTTTGAGGTGGCCGATGGCGGCACACTTTTTTTGGACGAGGTGGCAGAGCTCCCGCTGTCAACGCAGGTAAGGCTTTTGCGCGTTTTAGAAACGGGCGAATTTCTAAAAGTAGGCTCATCGAAAGCGCAAAAAACCAACGTGCGCGTAATTGCCGCCACCAACGTAAACCTGCCGCAGGCCATTCAAAGCGGCAAGTTTCGCGAGGACTTATACTACCGCCTAAACACAGTGCCCATCAGCGTTCCGCCGCTGCGCGACCGCCAGGAGGACATTGTGCTGCTGTTTCGCAAATTTGCGGCCGATTTTGCCGAAAAGTACAAAATGCCCGCCGTGCAGCTTGTGCCCGAAGCGCGTGCGCTGTTAGAAAATTACTCGTTTCCCGGCAACGTTCGTCAGCTCAAAAATTTGACCGAGCAAATTTCCATTATCGAATCTGAGCGGCAAATTTCGGCCGAAACGCTGCGCTCGTACCTGCCCGAAGTAAACTTGCTACCCGTTGTGTACAGCAATGGTGGCGCGGTGTTGAGCAGCGCCGAGGGCAACGATTTTTCGTCGGAGCGCGAAATTTTGTACAAAATTTTGTTTGACATGAAGAGCGATGTGAACGAGCTGAAAAAGCTGGTAAATGTGCTCATGCAGGGGCGCGATGCGCATGCCATGTCGCCGCACTTTTCGGAGGTAACGCAGGCCGCGCCAACGCCCACCGTTACCATTCGCCATGCGGAAAACAGGGCGGTGGTGGAGGAGGCCAGCGAGCTGCGCAGCGAGCCGCTTTCGCTCAACGATAATGAGATGGAGATGACGAGAAAAGCGCTGGAAAAATACCGCGGAAAACGCAAGCTGGCGGCGCGGGAGCTGGGGGTTTCGGAGCGCACGCTGTACCGAAAAATTAAGGAGTACGGCTTAGAATAATTGAAGTTTAAGAAGATTAGGAAGAGAAAGAATAAAACATTCTTAAAATTCCTAACCTTCTTAATTTTCCTAAAATCAAAGAATGAAAAAAACGTTTACATATTTACTGGTATTTTTTGCGGTAGCGCTTGCCTCCTGCACCTTCAAGTATTCGTTTTCGGGCGCGTCCATTTCGCCTGATGTAAAAACGTTTAGCGTAGCTTTTTTTCCCAACATGGCGCCGCTGGTAAACCCATCGCTCAGCTCCGATTTTACCGAGCAGCTCAAGCTGAAATTCATTACCAGCACGCGCCTCAGCCAGCTCGATGAAAACGGCGACCTGCACTTTGAGGGCGAAATAACGAGCTACACCGTAACGCCGCAGGCCATTACCGCCGGCGAGGTAGCCGCCATGAACCGCCTTACCATTGGGGTGCGCGTAAAGTTTGTAAACCAAATTGACGATACGCAAAATTTCGACAAATCGTTTTCGCAGTACGAAGATTACGACAGCCAGCAGGATTTGGCGGCGGTAGAATCAACGCTGGTGGAGGCCATACTGACAAAGCTGATGGAGGATATTTTTAACGCATCGGTAGCAAACTGGTAAAAACATGTACCATTTGACCAAGTACCATTTACCATGCGCACAAGTCAACCCACGTGTGTTGGCTTCGAGCGGTATTAAATGGTAAATGGTAGATAAAAAAATAGTAAATCAAGTGACAGCAGACGAGCTACAAAAAATAATGCGCCCCGATGCCGAAATTTCGGCCGAGCAAATGACCGACATCGAAGAGCTGGTTGATGCGCTGCCGTGGTTTTCGTGCGGGCAACTGCTGCTGCTCAAAGCCATGAAGCAGCACGGCCACCCGTTTTTCGACACGCGCTTGGCTTTTGCCTCGCTCTACGCTACCGACCGCGAGCTGCTACAGCAGTACTTGCTACAGGTAAATTCGGCGGCGGAAAACGCAGCTAACGAAACGCCCGCAGCCTTGCCCACCGACGATGGTTTTGAGCTCATGGATTTTGACGAGGCCTGCGAAACGCTGGTAGAAATTCCGCTTAGCCAAATGGACGAAAAGCTGCAACGGCACAAGCAAAACTTGCAGGAAATAGACAAGCTATTAGCCTTGGAGCGTGCGCAAAAAAACGCGCTGCACACCACTGAGCAGCCCGATTTGGTTACCGAAACGCTGGCCGATGTGTACCTTTCGCAAGGCTTGGTAGCAAAGGCCGGAAAGGTGTATGAGCAGTTGAGTTTGGTTTTTCCAGAAAAAAAAGCTTACTTTGCAGCCCGATTTGCTGCCGCACAACGCGCAGCAGCGCTATCGTACTAACGAAATAATAAACGTAACACGCTATGTATTACTTAATCACAGTTCTTGTTTTGGTGGTAAGCATTCTGCTTATCCTTGTTGTATTGGTGCAAAATTCAAAGGGCGGCGGCTTGGCGGCCAACTTTGCGGGCAGCACCCAAACCATGGGCGTGCGCCGCACCACCGATTTTTTGGAAAAATCGACCTGGACCTTGGCAGGCGCAATCTTTGTGCTGTGCTTGGCGGCAAGCATGTTTATGCACAGCGGCGGCGCAACCCAAGAGGAGTCGGCCATTAAGGGTCAAGTTGAAAATGCGCAAGACCCCAACGCTGTTCCCTTTGCGGAGTAAAAAATAATTGCAACTATTTGATTTTCAAGCTGTTACATATTTTTGTAACAGCTTCTTTTTTTGCCTAACTTTGCCCCTCGTAGAATTGTCATTCCGCGCTTGACGCGGAATCTCTTGCCAATTGGGGGATTGCGGGTCAAGCCCGCAATGACAATGCGTTTGTCATTCTGAACGAAGTGAAGAATCTCAAGTTAGCAGAATGTAATTTTTGGCACAACATAAGATTCTTCGCTTTGCTCAGAATGACATTAAGACTGCCAACTACGCAAAAAATATTCTGTAAATTTTGTAAATCCTGTCTAAAAAAATAAAACAGCATGTCCACCACGCCCGATAGCAGCAACATCATTTTTCAAATGGCTGAGGAGTTTGTGAACCAAACGCAGCAGCATGTTTTTTTGACGGGAAAAGCGGGTACGGGAAAGACAACTTTTCTTCGCCACGTTGTAAAAAGCACGCACAAAAAAGCGGTGGTGGCAGCGCCCACCGGCGTGGCGGCCATCAACGCAGGCGGGGTAACGCTGCACTCGCTTTTTCAACTCTCGTTTGAGCCTTTTTTACCCAACGGGATTAAAAAAGAGGAGTTCACGCACTTTTCAAAAGTAAAGCTGGACGTGATACAGCGCATGGAGCTGCTCATTATTGACGAGGTGAGCATGCTGCGCGCCGACACGCTGGACGCCATTGATGCTACGCTGCGCCGCGTGCGCCGCAACTCTGCGCCCTTTGGCGGCGTGCAAATGCTGTACATTGGCGACATGTTTCAGCTGCCGCCGGTGGTGAAAAATGAGGAGTGGAGTTTGCTAAAACAGTACTACGAAACGCCGTTTTTTTTCCATGCCAAGTGCATTGCGCAGCAGCCTCCGCTTTACTTAGAGCTAAAGCACGTGTACCGCCAGCGCGACCAAACTTTTGTGGATTTGCTCAACCGAGTTCGCAATAATATTTTGGAAAAATCGGACTTGGACGAGCTGAATAAAAGGTACATTAAAGACTTTCGCGCACCGCAGGGCGAAAAGTACGTTACGCTTAC
>JAITVR010000142.1 GCA_031285695.1 Prevotellaceae bacterium | reverse complement strand
CGCGCAGCTTCGAGGCGTACCTATCGGGCTCGGGGAGCGTGAGCGCCGGGGTAGATTGCGATTATTTTTTGGCAAAAATTTTGGGCTCGGGCGAGGTTGCTGTGGGCGGTGTTTGCGGCGGCGCCGAGGTTACCCTTTCGGGCTCGGGCGATTTTTGGGGTCGCGACCTAAACGCACTTGAGACCGATGTAGAAATCAAGGGTTCGGGAGATGCTGAAGTATGGGCTGAGGATTATCTGAAGGCAACAATTATGGGTTCGGGAGATATACGCTACCGCGGCACGCCGGCAGTTGACCAGTCTATTTTTGGCTCGGGGAGAGTACGACCGATGTAATTTACCGTATCGTCATTGCGAGCGAAGCGCGGCAATCTCATACCATTGGCTTGATATTGCCGCGTTGCTCGTTCCTCGCTCCTCGCAATGACGTAGGCGTAGCGGAGTTTATACTTACTGCTTTTCGGGCAAAAACTTCCAAAACCTTTTTGGCAGCAGCTGCCGGTGCAGCTTAAGGTTGGTGCGCTCCTTTATGGCAATGGCCTTGAAGTAGCCCTTCCACAGCTGCTGAAATAGCTGCTCGTCCTCGGCGGCCTGCGCATCGCTTAGCTTTCCGGTAATAAAATCGAAGTCGAGCTTATCGAAATTTACCTCAACCGTTTTTTGCAAATCGTAGTACAGGCCGTACTTGCGCTTCACATCGTAAATAATGAAAGGCTGGTCGGCAAAGCGCTCCTCGAAAAAATCGGCCACCAGCGGAAGCACGTTATACTTGGGTTCAAAGGGCGCAAAAAATATGCCGTCGGCAGTTTTTTGAAAGCGCACAAACATGCGCACGCGCTCCGCCTCGCGGCTTACCTTGCGGTAAATCTTTTGCATTTGCAGCACATCATCATCACCAAAGTTTACCTCAACGGATTGCTTGCCGGCAAAGGCTTTGCACAGGTAACGAAATATCAACATATCCACCTCAGCCAGCTCGCTCATGTAAACGACCGAAAGTTGCCGCGCGGCTTCTTTCGACACTTTTTTCAGCAAACCCGCCCACACGCGCTGCGCTTTTTCGGCATCGGTTTGTACGCGAAAAACAGCATCGGAAAAGAAGGGCAAAACGTCCTGCTCCGAAAGAATGCTATCGGGAAAAACTTTGTTGGCGTACGCATCGAACACCAGCGAAAGCAAGCCCTCCAAGGTTTTATCGTAGATGTAATAATTCAAAAATTCAAGGTTCAAAAATTCAAAAAACAGAAGTCCCGAGAGTTGTCACGCTGAACCCCTCGAAAGGCACGTCATTGCGAGCGGGTTTAGCGTGGCAATCTCCAACCAATGGCTTGAGATTGCCACGTCGCTCGTTCCTCGCTCCTCGCAATGACGGCGTGTGAGGCATTACTGCCACTGTATTTCTAATTGTCCTTCCAAGCTTTTTTCCTTTGCTGTTTTTTGTGGAAGAAATAGCTTGCGCAAAAATTCGGGGCGAACTTCTTTTACCGAAAACGGTGCAAGCTCATTGCAAGTTATAAAGTACTGCGCACGCTTAATTACCACGCCCATTTTGCGCAGCTGCTCGCTGTTGAGCTTGCCGTAGCGGCGCGAGGCCACTATTAGCTGCGCCGACTTAACGCCAATGCCCGGCACGCGCAGTATGGTTTCGTAGTCGGCACGGTTGATGTCCACCGGAAACATTTCGGGGTGGCGCAGGGCGTAGGTTAGCTTGGGGTCGAGCTCCAAATCCAAATTCGGATTTCGGTCGTCCACAATTTCGTCGGCGCGGAAGCTGTAAAAGCGCATGAGCCAATCGGCCTGGTACAGCCTGTGCTCGCGCACCAGCGGCGGCGTGGTCAGCGCAGGCAGGCGGCTGTCGCCGGTGTTGATAGGAATGTAGCCCGAGTAGTACACGCGCTTGAGCGTAGGTCGCTGGTAGAGCGCGGTGCTGAGCTGCAAAATTTGGCTATCGGTTTCGGGCGTGGCGCCCACAATGAGCTGCGTGCTTTGTCCGGCAGGCGCAAATCGCGGCGCATGGCGATATTTTTTTCGTTCTTCAGCGCTTTCTATCGCACCCTGCGAAATAAACGACATGGGCTGAAAAACGCTCTGAAAATCTTTTTCGGGCGCAAGCAGCTTTAGGTTTTCTTCGGTCGGAATTTCAATATTCACGCTCAAGCGGTCGGCGTAGCGCCCCGCCTCGCTCACCAGCTCGCGGCTAGCGCCGGGAATACTTTTGAGGTGAATGTAGCCGTTGTAGCGGTGCACCGTGCGCAGGTCTTTTGCCACGCGCACCATTCTTTCCATAGTATAATCGGGGTTGCGCACCACGCCCGAGCTTAGAAATAGCCCTTCTATATAGTTTCTGCGGTAAAACTCCATGGTAAGCTCCACCAGCTCGGTAACCGAAAAGGTGGTGCGCCACACATCGTTGCTGCGACGGTTTACGCAGTAGGCGCAGTCGTAAATACAGTTGTTGGTGAGCATAATTTTGAGCAGCGACACGCAGCGGCCGTCCTCGGCAAAGCTGTGGCAAATGCCCCAACCGTGCGCCGTGCCCAATCCCTTGTCCTTGTTGCCGCGCGAGTGCCCGCTCGAGGCGCAGGACACATCGTACTTAGCCGCTTCGGCCAGGATTTTCAGCTTATCTAAAATTTGCTCCGTCATGCCGGCAAAAGTAGTAAAGTTTCCGTTTTGAGGGAAAAGAAAGATTTCAACAAGAGAGATTTTGTGAATCTTAGGGCAACTTGACGATAAAGTTGCAAGAAATTGAATTTCTTGGGTAAATTTATATATAAATGCTCAAGAAAGTAGATTTCTTTAGCATTTATAAAGAAAAACGTTAAAGAAAGCCAGCTTCTTGGGCAAACTTGACGAGAAAAGTCCAAGAAATTCACTTTCTTGGACAATCTTGATAAAAAAAGCCCAAGAAACTCACTTTCTCGAACAAAATTAGGCGAAGTACCTCAAGAAATCGAGTTTTTTTATGAAAATTCGGCCGAAATACTGCGACAAGCGCTGCATAGCAAGCTACGGGGGCGCCTGTGGGTGGGTGTGTCCCCCGCTGGCGGGGGTGCCTGAAAGGCGGGGGTGGAAGGTATGGGCATGATTGCTT
>JAITVR010000082.1 GCA_031285695.1 Prevotellaceae bacterium | reverse complement strand
TGGGGAGATTGGCTCCGCCGAACTCCGCTTCGCTCCGGTTGCGGGTCAAGCCCGCAATGACAGCAGCAACAAAAAGAGCAAGGAAAAATCGTTTTTTCCTTGCTCTTTTTGTTGCTGCTCCTTTTTAAAAAACTACTTTAGCCCCAACATCTGATTGATGTTAAACTTGTTGTGGTAATCCTGCTGCGAGCGGCGAATAATTTCGTGCGCCTCATCAATGCCAAAAATATGCGTAATTTCGCAGTTGCGATTTTCGCCCGGAATATCCTTGTAGGTCAAAAAGTAGTGGCGCAGGCGGTCAATAATTACCTTTGGGCAATCGTTAATGTCGCGGTACTCGCCGTACACCGCATCGTCGTACAGCACGCCAATGAGCTTATCGTCAGCCTCGCCGCGGTCAAGCATTCTGAAGCCGCCAATGGGTCGCGCGCGCACCAACACATCGCCGTGCGTAATATCTTTTTCGGTCAAAATACAAATATCCACTGGGTCGCCGTCGCCCTTAATATCGGGGCGTTCGGTTTTTTGCCTACAAAATTCGGCCACCAACTCGCCGCTGTACGTTTGCGGCAAAAAGCCGTAAAGCGCGGGCACAACGTTCGAAAATTTTTGCGGACGGTCGAGCTTCAAGTAGCCCGTAAGCTTGTCCACCTCGTACTTTACGGTGTCGGTGGGCACCACTTCCACAAAGGTGGTAACAACTTCGGGCGCATTTTCGCCCAAATCTACGCCATGCCACGGGTGCGACTTGTAGCGCATGCCCATGAGCTTTCCAAACGATAAATCCATTAATTTACTATGTTATGATTGATGTTTTTTTTACTTAAAAGAGCAAAGATTTAAGAAAAAAAGATGACGGACACACAATGCTTGCTTGTCCTTATTCTTTTGTCCTTCCGTATTTTAGTCTATAAAAATTCTTTTACTTTTTCGAGCTGAATGCCGCGCGAACCTTTTACCAAAATGGTGTAATTTTTGTGCGGCTCTTTTTTCAAGTATTCGCACAGCGCATTGCTATCCTCAAAAGTCAAATATACGGATTTTTTTGCCGCTTCGCAAAATATTTTTCCTACTAAACAGGCATTTTTTAAGCTCAGCTGCTGCAACAATTCCACCAACTTTTGGTGTTCTGTTTGCGCGTCTTTTCCCAGCTCCAGCATGTCGCCAAGTATGAGCAACTTTTGCTCCGCCTGCACTTTTGCAAAGTTGCTCACCGCCGCCGCCATGCTTGTGGGGTTGGCGTTGTAGGCGTCCATTATAATGGTGTTGTAGGCGGTTTTTATCAGCTGCGAGCGGTTGTTTTGCGGAGCGTAATTTTCTATTGCCTTGCGAATTTTATTTTCCTCCACGCCGAAGTAGCGCGCCACAGCCGCAGCCGCCAGCACGTTGGGCGCGTTGTAGCCGCCCACCAATTTTGTTTGCCACAGCTCACTATTTATTCGCAGGGCTAAAAATGGCGAATTTTCAGCTTCATTTTCCACGCTTGCACTTCCGTAAAAAATAGTATTTTGCACACCGCGTTCGTGCAGCATTTCTTGCAAATCGCTGCTATCGCTTAGCGCAAAAATTTGTCCGCCGTTTTTTACCAAGTAATCGTACAGCTCGGCTTTTGTTTTTTTTACGCCCTCAAACGAGCCGAAACCTTCGAGGTGTGCCTTGCCCACGTTGGTTATTAGCCCGGCGTTGGGCTGCGCAATGGCGCACAGCGCTGCAATTTCGTGCGGGTGGTTGGCACCCATTTCCACCACGCCCAGCTGCGTGCTTTTGCTCATGCCGAGCAGCGTAAGCGGCACGCCAATGTGGTTGTTTAGGTTGCCCTGCGTGGCCACCGTTTTATATTTTTGCGAAAGCGCCGCTGTGATTAGCTCTTTCGTAGTGGTTTTTCCGTTGGTTCCGGTAATGGCAAGTATGGGTAAACCTAAATATTTTCGATGAAAAGTTGCTAACTCCTGCAAGCTTTTCAGCACATTTTCAACGCGGATAATTTTTTCGGCAGGCGCGTTTACCTCTTCATCAACTACGGCAAAAGTTGCGCCCTGCTCAATAGCTGCGGCGGCGTAAGCATTGCCGTTGAAGCTATCGCCTTTGAGGGCAAAAAACATGCAACCTGCAAACAGCTTGCGGCTATCGGTGCATGCGCCGGTGGAGGCTAAAAATTTTTCGTGCAGCTGCTCTATGGCTATCATTTTCTCGAATATTGCTAAACAAAAAGCGGCTCAAAATTTTGAACCGCTTTTACATCATTATTTCTTTTTTTTACTTTTTTGAAACAAACTCAGCAGCGCCCAACCTGTCCATGGCGCAGCGGAAACCCAAGTCTTCCTTCGCTTGATTTTCGTCGAGGAAGCGGCGAGTGCCCGGGCTAAGCCAGTAGGCTCTGTCCACAAATGAGCCGCCTTTGTACACGCGCGAGTTTTCGTTTACCAAGCTGGTCATGCCTTTGTGGTCTTCGCCCACACCTTGATAGTACATTTTGTCTGAGTTGGCGCGGTCTTCCTTTTTGCTCATGTCCAACTCCGAATTTACAGCCGACAGCATGTCGCCATCGCGGTAGTTGCGGTTGTCGCCCACCATGTAGTTGGGGCGGTTGCCAACGTAGCCCACGGTATCACGCTTAATTCTACCCAAGCTGTCTCTTTGCGGAGCGCCATCTTCGTCCCTTACCACAGAGGTGAAAATGTTACCACGGTAAGGACGAGAATCATTTATGTCCTCAAATGATAGCGCGCGGTACACATCAAGCACCCACTCGTTTACGTTGCCAGCCATGCAGTACAAACCAAAGTCGTTAGGCCAAAATGAGTTAACCGGCATAGGCATTGGCGCAGAGCCATCGCCGCTACCAGCCACGCCCATCAAGTCACCACGACCTTTTTGGAAGTTGGCCATAAGCAGACCTTTATTAGCGCCGTCTGTTTGGCGCACGCCGGAACCTTTCCACGGGTACACGCCTCTGTCGCTCAGCAAACCGGTGGTAGAACTGCCCACGACAGCGGTGGCAGCGTATTCCCATTCGGCTTCGGTTGGAAGGCGATATTTGGGGAACAAAATTCCATCTTCGTAGCCCACACGACGGCCTTCGGGGTTACGACCTGTGATGTCGGGCAAGTTTTTCTTTACCAATCCTGCGTATTGACCAGAGATGTAGGAGTCGGTATTGAAAGAGTTGTCGTCTTTTTGCTCCAGTATGTTGAAATCTAACACGCCTGCGCGAATAAGCGAAATCTCATTCACACGGTCGCTGCGCCATGTGCAGTACTCGTTGGCTTGCAGCCACGAAACGCCTACCACAGGATACTCATTAAAGGAGGCTAACCTAAAGTAGTACTCCACCAGCGGCTCGTTGTAGGCCAAAGGCTTGCGCCAAGCCAGGGTATCGGGCAGCGCCTTGCGCGCTACTTCGGGGTACGATTGGTACACCAAGCCCAACCAGTGCACGTATTCGCGCCAGTCCACGTTGCGCACCTCGGTGGCGTCAATATAGTACGAGTCCACGCTTACGCGGCGAGGTTGGTTGTCCCAGTCACGCAGTATATCCTCAGTAACGCGCCCCATGGTAAACGTACCTCCGGGCACAAATACCAAGCCCGGACCTGTGGGCTGGTTGTGCATGTTAAGCACCTCAAAGCCACCATACTTAGGGTCGTTGTACATCCAGCCTGTAGTTTTCGACCCTCCTGAGGGAGCATTGAAACCTGATGAAGCGCAGCCAAAGGTGGCTAAACCTACCGCTGCAACAAGTAATTTTACGTACAATCTCATAGCGATTATCCTTAAATTTTATGTTTACTAATCAATTAACCCTTAATGCGTTGTGAAATATACGCGATATTCTTTTGCATGGGGCTATACGAACATCAAAGTTACGGCTTATTTTGCGCATAGCCACCAAATTACCTCTTATTTCTTGTTATAAATAGTTAAAGAATAGGCGTGTTCTGTACCTTGTAGGGCGTTTCCCACTGCCGCCTAAAGCTGTCGCGCTGCCGTTTTTTTACCTTAAAAATGAGCGAAACTTCGTGCGTATTCGGCAGGTAGCCACCGGCAGCACGGCTTATTTTTCCAACATCGAAAGAGTAGCCAAGCGCAAACCAGGCGCCGGAGTAGCCTGCGCTGAGCGAAAGAAAGTGCGCCGATGATTTCAGCGCTGACTTATAAAATGCGCCCAACGAAAAGCTGCTTATGCTAAGGTTTGCCCCTACCGCATATGATGTGTAAATTCCTTGCAGCCAAACTATTGCATTTGGTGAAATGGTGGTTGTTTT
>JAITVR010000022.1 GCA_031285695.1 Prevotellaceae bacterium | reverse complement strand
GCCTGCCAACATGAGATGCTTCGCTTTGCTCAGCATGACAACGGGGCTTGAGATTGCTTCCTCGCTCGTGCCTCGCTCCTCGCAATGACGGTGGGTGTGCAGTCGCATATCGCATGTCGCATTGTCGTGTGTCGTCTTCATTCTCAACTCTCAACTCTCAACTACTGAAAGTTTGCAAATGTAGGTATTTTTGGTTAAAAAACGTGCAAGTATTTTTTCTATATATATCTGTTTAACAAGTTTATGTGAAAGGTTTACAGGAAGGCGAACTTGTTAAATATTGTAGGGTTATTCGGAGCTTGATTTTTGAAAAAAAAAAAAATTTACCACTAACCGCTAACCATTAATAATTATTTCTTACCTTTGCGCCCGTCATGCCGTAGCGGCGTGATGGGGGTGTCCTGCTACATAAGCGGGGCTGAGATTATACCCATTGAACCTGATGCGGGTAATACCGACGAAGGGAAAAAAGTAGAACGGCGCAGCGGAATATACCTATTCTTTCTCTCGCGCGAGGCGTTGGCCGTTCAGCAGGTATGCTTCTCTTTTTTACAAAATCCTCCTTTTTATTTTACCACGAATTCCAAATTCAAGGTTCCAAATTCCAAATTTGGCTGCTGGATAATTTGAAATTTGGAATTCGAAATTTGAAATTTCTAAATGAAAAGGGAAATTACTTCACTTTGCTGCACCTTTGTGGCAGCAACGGCTACGCTTGTGGCGCAGCCCGCCGATACGGCAAAGCAGCACGACATTCAGGAGGTGGTGGTTACCGCCACCCGCGCCGATGCCCGAACGCCCATGGCGTACAGCAACGTTAACCGCGAGGAGATAGAGCAAAGCAACTTTGGGCAGGATATTCCGCTGCTGCTTGCGCTCACGCCATCGGTTATAGCTACCTCCGATGCCGGCACGGGCATTGGCTACACCGGCTTTAGGGTGCGCGGCACCGATGCCAACCGCGTAAACGTTACCGTAAACGGAATACCGCTCAACGAGGCCGAATCGCACGGCGTGTTTTGGGTCAACATGCCCGACTTTGCCTCCTCGCTGCAGGACATGCAAATTCAGCGCGGCGTGGGCACCTCGACCAACGGCGCAGCAGCCTTTGGCGCAAGCGTGAATATGCGCACCGAAAAAATCCCCACCAAGGCCTACGGCGAGCTGAGCAGCAGCTACGGCTCATTCAGCTCCGCCAAGGCTACGCTAAAGCTCGGTAGCGGATTGGTAAAGGAGCACTGGGCCTTCGATGCGCGGCTATCGTCCATTAGCTCCGATGGGTTTATTGACCGCGCGAGTGTAGATTTGCAGTCGTACTTTGCGCAGGGCGCGTACATTAACGGCAAAACGGTGCTGAAGCTGGTTACCTTTGGCGGAAGCGAAAAAACCTACCACGCGTGGGACGGCGTGCCCGGCGATATACTGGCCACCGGCAACCGCACCTACAACCCCAGCGGCTACATGGGCACCGATGCCAACGGCAACCCGCTGTACTACGATAACCAAACCGACAACTACCGCCAAACGCACTACCAGCTGAGCCTAATGCAGGAGCTAACGCAAGACTTGAAGCTAAACGCTGCCCTGCACTACACCAAGGGCAAGGGCTACTACGAGGAGTACAAGGGCGACGCCACGCTGGCAGCCTACGGCTTGGGCGCGCTCATTGCCGGCGCCGACACCATTACCGAAAGCGACTTGGTGCGCCAAAAGCACCTGGACAACGACTTTTACGGCGGTGTATTTTCTTTTGACTATAAAAAAGAAAAGCTTACAGCCTCGCTCGGCGGCGGCGCAAACTACTACAACGGCAAGCACTTTGGCTACGCTACCTGGGTAAAAAATTATGCGCTCAATGAAAACTTTGCGCCCAACCACGAGTTTTACCGCAGCACCGGCAAAAAGCTCGATGGCAACCTTTACCTCAAGGTAAACTACGAAATCGTTAGCCGGCTCAACCTGTACGGCGATGTGCAGTACCGCTACATTGACTACCGAATAAAGGGCCTAAACGATGTGTGGGACTGGAGCACGGGCGAGATGCAACCGCTCGATATTGCCCAAGAGTTCAACTTTTTTAACCCCAAGGCAGGCGCGCTGTACAGCATAGGCGAGCACAGCAAGGTATTTGCCTCGGTGGCGGTGGCGCACCGCGAGCCCAACCGCAACAACTACACCGATGCGCAGGTAAACGAAATGCCCAACCCCGAGCGGCTGATAGACTACGAGCTGGGCTACAAGTTCAGCAGCGGCCCGCTTTCGGCCGGCGCCAACCTGTACTACATGCAGTACAAAGACCAGCTGGTACTCACCGGCAAGGTCAACGACATTGGCGAGCCCCTTACCAGCAACGTGCCCCGCAGCTACCGCACCGGCGTAGAGCTTACGCTGGGCGCAAAGCTGGCCCCTTGGCTACAGTGGAACGGCAACCTATCGCTAAGCAAAAATGAGATTGAGGACTACACCGAGCACGTGCTGGTGGACGACGGCGCCTCGCCACAAAAAGAAGAGTACTACGGCGCCACCCCCATAGCCTACTCGCCCGCGGTGGTGGCCGGCAGCCTGTTTTCATTTTCTCACAAAGGCTTTGGCGCAGGCCTGCAATCCTCCTACGTGGGCAAGCAGTACTTAGATAATACCGGCAGCGCCAACCGCAGCATCGACCCCTACTTTGTAAATAACCTCACGCTGGGCTACACCTTTAGGCCAACATTTTTGGAAGAAATTTCCCTACATTTGCAGGTCAACAATATTTTTAACCACCAGTACGAAACCAACGGCTGGGTGTGGGCAGCCTACTACACCAACGCCGAGGGCGGCCTCGACCCCTACGTGGAAAAAAGCTACTTCCCCCAAGCCGGCACCAACTTTATGGTAAGGGTAGAGGTGAAGTTTTAGAGGGAGGAAGGTTAAGAAGTTTAGGAAGCGTAAGAAGTTTTTTTTTATTCCTAATCTTCTTAAACTTCTTAACCTTCATTCTTCTAAACGGCGCATGTGGGAGCCCGGTCAAAGCAGCCGAAGGAAAAAAACACCCTTGCTAAGCCTTAGCAAAGCTGAAAAAGTAAAAATTTGCCTCTGCTAAGCCTTAGCAAAGGCAAAATGGTAAAAAAACACGCTTGCTAAGAAAAAGCAAAGCCGAAAAAATAAAAAAACAGGCTTGCTAAGAAAAAGCAAAGCAGAAAAAGTAAAAAAACACGCTTGCTAAACCTTAGCAAAGCCGAAAAAGTAAAAAAACACCCTTGCTAAACCTTAGCAAAGCCGAAAAAGAAGAAAAACACCCTTGCTAAGACTTAGCAAGCAAGAAAAACTTTAACCACTGCTCTGCTATGAACCATGAGCTATCATCTACGAACTTATGACCTACGAGCTATCGCCTATTGAGCTGTTTGGCGTAGCCGCCATGCTGCTCTACCTCATTTTAGAGCTGCGGCAAAAAAGCGCCATGTGGGTGGTGGGCTTTGTGAGCTCGGCCGCCTACGTACTTATTTTTTACCAAAACAAGTTCTACGCCGACATGTGCATGAACGCCTACTACGTAGCCATGAGCGTGTACGGGTTTTACGCCTGGCGCTGGGGC
>JAITVR010000238.1 GCA_031285695.1 Prevotellaceae bacterium | reverse complement strand
CGATGCGGATTTTGTGCTGTTTGCCTACCTGCTTGCGCTCGGGCGATTTGCCTACTTAGCAAACGCAATGGACAGCGGCGGTGCGTTTCAGGGCATGGGCGCCTCGCGCGAGGCGCTGGTTAGCCTGCTTATTGAGCCTGCGTTTTTTATCATCATGGGGTCGCTGGCGTTGCTTACGGGCAACAGCTCGTTCAACGACATTATGTACAACTTTCACAGCGACGGTATAAACGGAGTCATCATGGGCTTGCTCACGGCCTTTGTGCTGTTCAACCTGCTGATTGCCGAAACGGGGCGCGTGCCTGTGGACGACCCCACTACGCACCTTGAGCTGACGATGGTGCACGAGGGCATGCTGCTCGATAACTGCGGCTTTGACCTTGCGCTGATGCAAATAAATAACCTGCTGAAGTTCTCCATTTTTGGCGCGCTCATTGCCACCTGCGTTATTCCGCAGAGCATTGGCGCAACATCGTACCTGCTGCTATTTGTGGGCATGCAGCTGCTGTGCGCGGTTATTATTGGCGGCATGGAAAGCTTTCGTCCGCGGTACTCTATGCTCAAAAATCCGTCGTACATGATAGCCGTTTCAGCCATTGCCTTCATTGCGTTTTTGGCTGCCGTGGCGATGGAAGTGATTTAGCTCATAAAGTTTAAAGTTTGTAAAGTTGCAAGTCAACTACTTTACCAAACTTTATGAACTTTACAAACTTTACAAACTTGTTTATGATAAACCTTTGCATTCTTTTATTTGCCTTTTCGCTCATTTATCTTTCCATTACCGAAAGATTTCGGACGTTTACCTTGCTCATCAGCATGCAGGGCTTTTTTCTGTTTGGCATTTGCTTTGCGCTGCTGGACGATATTAAGCCTGTAAACCTTGCGTTTATTGTGGTCGAGACAATTATTTTTAAGGCAATAGTGGTGCCGGCGCTCATGTACCGCATTATTCGCCGCACCAACATCAACCGCGTGCACAAGGATTCGCTGCCTACATTTTACTCCGTAATTCTTACCACGCTTGCGCTCATGGTAAGTGTGGTTTTAGTTTTAGTGCTTGAAGATAGCGCCATCAACCCGCTGTTTTTTAGCATTGCGCTGTTTGCCATGCTTACCGGAATTTTGCTCATTATTACGCACAAGCGGCTGTTTTCGCACATGGTAGGTTTTTTGGTTATCGAAAATGCGGTGTTTCTGTTTTCGGTAGCGGTGGGCACCGAAATGCCCATGCTGATTAATGTGGGCGTGCTGCTCGACATTTTTATGAGCGTGCTCATTTTTGGCGTTTTCATTACGCGCATCAACTCCAAAATGCACAACTTGGATATTGATACGCTGACTACAATTAGGGATTAAGTTCATAAAGTTTATAAAGTTCATAAAGTTGAAAGTAGCTTGTGAACTTTATAAACTTTCAACTTTACAAACTTTGAACTATGTTAGTCTTTTTCTTCATAGCCGCGGCGGTGGTGGCGGCGCTCAATGCTGTGGTGGCTAACCGCCGGGTGGCCACCATTTCTACCGGATTGTTTACGGCCTTGCTGCCTGCGCTGCTGGTGCACGTGGCGCAGCGCAGCGGACAAACCGAGCTCGCGTTTTTTACCTACGATGCGCTGGGCTTGCTCTTTTTTGGGCTGCTGTGCGTGGTGGCTATTGCCTCGTTTGCGCACAGCCTTTCGTATTTGAATAACGAAACACCGCGACAATTTGGGCTGTACCAAGCGGGATTTGTGCTGCTGTCGGCCACCATTACGGGCGCATACTTTTCAAACAACGCTATGGTGTCGTGGATTTTTTTGGAAGCCACCACCCTTGCCGCCGCCATGCTGGTGTACCACCGCCGCAGCCACAAGGCGCTTGAAGCCACGTGGAAGTACGTGTTTGTGTGCTCCACCGGCATTGCCATTGCCTACTTTGGCATACTGTTTATGAGCATTACGCTGCGCGGCACGGAGCACTCGGACATGTCGTACGCAAGCCTTGCCGCCGCTGCCGCAAATGCAAACCCCACGTACCTCAAGCTTGCGTTCCTGTTTATGCTCATTGGCTACAGCTGCAAAATGGAGGTTTTTCCGCTCTACACCGTAGGCATCGATGCCAACCACGCCGCGCCAACACCTGCCAGCGCCTTTCTTTCCACCGCGTTGGTCAGCTTAGGTTTTGTGTCCATTTACCGCGTGTACGCTACCATTTCGGCCTCCGAAATATTTGCGTGGGCGCAGGGCGTAATGTTGGTTACAGGATTATTGTCCATACTCATTGCCACCATTTATTTACAGCGTGTAAAAAATTTAAAACGCCTGCTCGCCTACTCTACCGTAGAAAATATGGGCATTGTGATCATCGCCCTTGGGCTTGGCGGAAAAGGATTTTACATTGCCGTGCTGCACGTGGCGGTACATGCGCTGATAAAATCCGCAGCATTTTTGCAGCTGGGACAAGTTGGAAAAATCTTTGGCACGTACAACGTGTTCCACACCGGCGGCTACCTGCGCGTAAATCCCGTAGGAGCAATCGCCATAATTGCCGCCATGATTGGGCTCACGGCCACGCCGCCATCGGGGTTATTTTTGAGCGAAATACTACTTTTGCGCGAGCTTACCTGCACCGGTCGGTGGATTATTTTTGCGCTGCTTGCCCTAATGCTTTGCTTCATCATAGGCTCGCTGTACAGCCGCCTGCTGTACATTTGCTACAACACACCCGACCCCAACCGCCAGCTGCACGTGGGCGAGCGGCGCACGTGGCTTACCGCCCTTCAGCTGCTCATGCTGCTGGCCGCCTTTGCCGTGTGCTTTTACCAGCCCGAGTGGCTCAAAAATTTGCTCAGCGAAGCAGCGGGTATGTTTTAAAAGGAACAAAGACAGAAGGACTAAAAGAACAAGGACAAGTCTTTCCGTCTTTGCTCTTTCTGTCTTAAAAAAAAGAACTATGACTCCACCCTTCTCCCTGCGCGAGTGGCAGCTGAGCGATGCCGCCTCGCTTGCCGAAAATGCCAACAACCTGCGCGTGTGGGAAAATCTGCGCGATGCGCTGCCCCACCCCTACACGGAAGAGGACGGTCGCCAGTGGCTTGCCACGGTGGTAGATATGCCCCAGCCGGCTACCATTTTCGCCATTGTGGTGGACGGGAAAGCGGTGGGCAGCGTAGGCTTTTTTCCGCGTACCGATGTGGAGCGCATTACCGCCGAGCTGGGCTACTGGCTGGGCGAAAAGTATTGGGGCAAGGGAATTGTAACCGCCGCCGTAAAGCAAACGGTGGCCTACGCCTTTGCCAACTTCCCCGAGCTGCGCAAAATTTACGCCACGCCCTTTGGCCACAACCTCGCCTCGCAAAAAGTGCTGGAAAAAGCAGGCTTTGTGCGCGAAGCCATTCTTCGGCAAGCCGCCATTAAGTGCGGAAAAATAGAGGACGAGCACTACTACAGCAT
>JAITVR010000220.1 GCA_031285695.1 Prevotellaceae bacterium | reverse complement strand
ACCGCAGCGGTTATTACGCCCGTAGGCAAAATTTTTGACCCCATTACCAACCACGTGTACGAGTACTGCAAAGACGGCAATGCAGGTAAGGTAAGCACGCAGCTGTACAACCGCCTGCGTAGCATTCAGTACGGCGACGAAGCCGATAAGTTTGGCTGGGTAACGGTGGTAGAGTGATTAGTAAATAGTGATTAGAGATTAGTGTGAATAAACGCGCCGAGGTTGCAGCCTCGGCGCGTTTATTTTTGTAGGCTTAGGCAACTCTAAACTCAACTACAACTCCTCTATTCACAGCCAATTGCAAATTACTTCGCGCAGCATATCAGCTGTTACAATTATAATACGTAACTTTGGTGGGCTTTTTTGCAAACAAAAACATTATTTTACATAAAACACAAAGCATTTATGGCCACAGTAGTTATTATGCCCAAGCAGGGGCAGTCCGTTGAGAGCTGCATTCTCACCGAGTTTAAAAAGAAAAAAGGCGACAGCGTTGCCGAAGGCGAGGTACTTTTTGCCTACGAAACCGACAAGGCATCGTTTGAAGAAGTTGCCCAAACGAGCGGCACCGTGCTTGAGCTGTTTTACGCCGAGGGCGATGAAATTCCCGTGCTTACCAACGTCATGGTTATCGGCGCAGCCGGCGAAAGCGTGGACGAATTTCGCACCGGCGGCGCACCTGCAGCCGCTCCTGTTGAGGTAAAAAAAGAAGAAGTAAAAACCACAGCGGCTCCCGTAGCGCAAGCGGCAGCAGTAGCGGCAAGTGCAGGCGCATCGTCAGCCGTTTCGCCGCGCGCAAAAAATTTGGCGGATAAGGCAGGAATTCCCACCGCAAGCATTAGCGGCACAGGTCCGCACGGTCGCGTAATTGAGCGCGATGTGGAAAATGCTATTGCAAATTCGCCCAAGTTAACGCCGCTGGCAAAGGCCGTAGCAAAGGAAACCGGCGCAGTGGCAACATCAGGAAGCGGACTTGCCGGCATGGCAAAAGCCGCCGACCTTACCGCTCCCAAAAACGTTGTTTACGGCACGGACAGCGAAGTAAAGCCGCTTACCAACATGCGCAAGCTCATTGCAAAAGCCATGCACGCCTCGCTGCAAAACTCAGCGCAGCTTACCCACCACCTCAGCGCCGATGCGCGCCGCATTCTCGAGCTTCGCAAAAAGGTAAAGAACGCAGTGGAAAAGCAGGGCTTCCCCACCAACATTACGCTCAACGATATGGTGTGCCTTGCCGTAATCAAGGCACTGAAAAAATATCCGCAGGTCAACGCACACTTCTTGGGCGACAGCGTGCGTCTATTTAATAAGGTGCACCTCGGCTTGGCGGTGGACACCGAGCGCGGCTTGATGGTGCCGGTGGTGAAAAACGCCGACGACCTCTCCATTCAAGGCTTGGCCAACCAGCTTAAGGAGATTGCCAACGCCTGCAAAAAAGGCTCCATCGACCCCGATTTGCTCTCGTCCGAGGCAGCTTCGTTTACCGTTTCCAACTTGGGCAACTACGGCGTAGAAGTATTTACGCCCGTCATCAATCTCCCGCAGGCAGCCATTTTGGGCGTAAACACCATCGTTCCGCGCCCCAAGGATTTGGGCGACGGCGTATATGGCTTCGTTCCGCACATCGGCCTCAGCCTCACCTACGACCACCGCGCGCTAGACGGCGGCGAGGCAACGCGATTCCTCAAGCAAATAGCAACGGAAATAGAAACGTTGGAAATTGAATTATAAACCAAAAGTTTACAAGTTTACGAGTTAACAAGTTTACACAAAACCGTTAACTCGTAAACCTGTAAACTCGTAAACTTGTAAACTAAAATGATAGATTTAGCAATTATAGGCGGCGGCCCGGCAGGGTATGTAGCCGCCGAGCGCGCAGGGGCAAAGGGTCTCAGCGTTATTCTGTTTGAAAAAAAGGAGCTGGGCGGCGTGTGCCTCAACGAGGGCTGCATTCCCACCAAAACCCTTCTTTACAGCGCAAAGGTGTACGACACCGCCATGCACGGCGACAAGTACGGCGTTGATGCGAAGAGCGCAACCTTCGATTTTTCAAAAATAGTGGACCGCAAAAATAAGGTGGTAAAAAAGCTGGTGGCAGGCGTGGGCGCTAAGATGAAGGGGCACAAAGTAACCGTAGTCAAAGGCAGCGCCATGATTACCGGTCGCGGCGCCGAGGGCGTGGAGATTGAGTGCAACGGCGAAAAATTCAGCGCAAAAAACCTGCTCATCTGCACCGGCTCCGAAGCATTCGTTCCGCCCATTCCGGGGGTTAAAGAGGCAGGCGACATCATTCTCACCAACCGCGAAATCCTTGCGCTTACCGAGCAGCCAAAAAAGTTAGTCATCATCGGCGGAGGCGTTATCGGCATGGAGTTTGCCAGCTTTTACAACAGCTTGGGTAGCGAAGTTACCGTAGTGGAAATGCTGCCCGAAATTTTGGGCGGACTCGACACCGAAATGAGCGCCATGCTGCGCGATGTCTATGCCAAGCGCGGCGTAAAGTTCAACCTCTCGTGCAGGGTTACCGAGGTAAAAGGCAAGGAGGTAGTTTACGTTGACAAGGACGGAAAAACAAGCTCCGCCGTAGGCGATAAAATATTGGTAAGCGTTGGTCGCCGAGCTGTTACAAGCGGTTTCGGCTTGGAAAATCTCGGCGTAGAATTATTCAAGGGCGGCATTAAGGTCGATAACAAAATGCGCACCAACATACCCAACGTGTTTGCCGCAGGCGACGTTACCGGCTTCTCGCTGCTGGCGCACACCGCAAGCCGCGAGGGCGAGGTGGTAGTCAACAACCTCACCGGCCGCAACGATGTGATGCGCTACGACGCCATTCCCGGCGTGGTGTACACCAACCCCGAAATTTCGGGCGTGGGCTTGACCGAGGAGAGCGCAAAGGCAAAAAACATTCCGTATAAGGTAGCAAAATTACCCATGGCGTACGCCGGTCGCTTCATTGCCGAAAACGAAGGCGGCGTGGGGCTTTGCAAGGTGCTCGTTGGCGAAAAGCACGGCGAAATCTTAGGCGTGCACATGCTCGGCAACCCAAGCAGCGAAATGATTTACGGCGCCTGCATGGCCATTGAGCAGGAAATGACCCTCAACGAAATGCAGGAGGTGGTATTCCCCCACCCCACGGTGTCCGAAATTTTTAAGGAAACGGTATTTTCATTTTAGTTGAGAGTTGAGAATTGAAAATTGAGAGTGAAAAACACCGTACAAATATTTGACCAACGCCACGTGCGCTCCGCTTGGGACGAAGCGCAGGAAAAATGGTGGTTTTCGGTGCTCGATATTATTGCCATTTTGACTGACCAGCCCGACTACAAAAAAGTTCGCAGCTATTGGAAATGGCTGAAAGGAAAGTTAAAAAAAGAAGGGAGCAACTTATTTGATGAAGTGGTTAGTAATACTAACCACTTGAAAACCGAAAGCGAGTTGGTTAGCGATACTAACCAACTCGAAAATGAACTAGTAACAAATTGTTACCAGTTGAAATTACTTGCCCCCGACGGCAAAATGCGCCTTACCGATGTTGCCGATACGGCGCAAGTTTTACGCATTATTCAATCCGTTCCGAGCAAAAAAGCCGAGCCCTTTAAGCAGTGGCTAGCGCAGGTGGGCAGCGAGCGGATTGACGAAACGATAGACCCCGAAATCTCTATCGACCGTGCTATTCAAAACTATCGCCGGTTGGGCTACTCCGAAAATTGGATAAACCAGCGCATAAAATCAATAGAAGTGCGCAAGGCGCTGACCGACGAGTGGGACAAGGCTGGCGTGCAGCAGGGCGAAGAGTACGCCTTCCTTACCGACCTGATGACCAAAACGTGGAGCGGCATGACCACCAAGCAGTACAAGCAGCACAAGGATTTGAAAAAGGAAAACCTGCGCGACAACATGACCAACCTTGAGCTCATTATTAACATGCTGGCCGAGGCCACGGCAACGGAGCTATCGGCAAAAGACAGCCCGCAGAATTTACAGCAAAGCGCCGTGGTGGCGCACAAGGGCGCCAACGTGGCAAAAAATGCCCGCTTGGAAATTGAGCAGCAGGGCGGAAAGGTAATTAGCGCACAAAACGCAAAGCAACTTGGCAAGCGCAGCGAGGTAAAAATGATTGAGAACAATAGTTCGCGAAGAAGTTAATGCTATAAAAAGAAGCAGTGAAATTTTTTTTTACATACTTAACCTTACTTATACTTACAGCGAATACTTTCGGACGAGCGAAAACCTTTTCGCGTGAGCAAATGGCGCAGGATATTGACACGCTATTTGCCACCATTGAAAAGGTGCACCCCGACATGTACGCCGTGTACCCCAAAGAGCAGCTGGACAAGGACATTGAAAGGGTAAAGGCGAAGCTTGCGCCAAGCGGAGATATTGCCTACTTTTATAAGCAGGTAACACCCTTAGTTACACAACTTGGCGACGGGCACACGAGTACCGTTCCATCTTTTCTTGGTGGTAAAGATTTTGCCAATGCTCTACTATTTCCCTTTTCTGTAAAAATAACTTATCCTGATAAAGAAATTTTCATTCAAGGGGATTATACCCAAACGCAAAACACTATTCCAATCGACGCGCAAATAGTAAGCATAAATAGCCGAAATGCTGATAGCATAGCGCAAAAAATGATGAATTACGCAAGTGGAGAAAAAGATTTTTTTAAAACAAAAATAGTAACGCAGCTATTTAGCTCTCTACTTTACGTTTTGTACAGAGACAGCATCTTTGAGGTGGAGTACATGCATAATCAAGAAAAATATTCAGTGCAGGTAAAGGGTATTTCAAGCAAAGAAAGAAATAAAGTTGCTTCGCAACAAGATAAGTTCAACGCTGTTCCTCGTTGCAAAAACTATAGTTTCACAACATTGCCCGAAAAAAATATTGGCGTTATTGAGTTCAATGAATTTATTGACATGGGGAAGTTTAAGGTGTTTTTAGATACCACATTTAGACGTTTACAAAAAGAAAATGTTGGGAATTTGATTATTGATATTCGCAAAAATGGTGGCGGAGATACAGATTTGGGCGAAGAACTGTTTCAATACATTTCGCCTGTACCCTTTTCCCAATTCAGCAAAGTGGTTGCAAAGTATTCGGATATTCAAAAACAGCAGCAAAAACCGCATTATGAAAAGATGTACAAACAAAAAATTGTACAGTATTCGGGGCTTAAAAAGTTGCGATTTAAAAGAGCTTTCAAAAGTGAGGTAAAAAGTGAATTGTCAACTCCTAACGGAACAATTAGAACCTATGATATTTCAAAATTGATTGAGCTTCGAGAAAACAATTTACGCTATACAGGCAATGTATATGTGTTAACCAGTCACGCCTCCTTTTCGGCAGCCTCAGTTTTTTCTTGGGCGTTTAAGTATTTCAAAATGGGAACTGTTGTTGGAGAAGAAACGGGTAGTCCGGCTGTCCTTTTTGGCTATATGCTTTCTCAAAAGTTGCCCAACACTGAACTTTCTTATACCTTTTCTTGCAGGAAATTTTACAACTATGGCGCAACCGATGAAAATACGCACGGAACATTGCCCGACCACGAGATAGCGGCAGAAAAGGCGTTGGATTTTACGGTGGAGTTGATAGAGCGAAAAAACTCTAAAACTATCTTGAATCTATATTAAGCCACAAAATGAGCACAAACAGCATACCGTCACAGAGCGAAGGGCTAATCTATGGTCAGATAAAAGAAATTCTGACCACTGCAAGGGTTAAAGCATATTCAGCCGTCAACTTTGCAATGGTGGAAGCATATTGGCTTATAGGCAAACAGATTGTTGACGCGCAGGCAGGCAACGAGCGAGCTGAATACGGAGCGCAGCTGCTGAAGTATCTTTCGGAGCAGCTCACGCACGATTTCGGGAAAGGTTTTGACGAAAGTAATTTGCGATTAATCAGGCAGTTTCATTTAACTTTTCGAAATTGTGACGCGCTGCGTCACGAATTGAGCTGGTCGCATTATAGAAAAATTATGAAAGTGTCAAATGACTTGGCGCGAGAATTTTATATTGACGAATGCATTAAATCGAATTGGAGTACTCGCCAGCTTGAACGGCAAATCAATACCCGATTTTACGAAAGGTTACTATCGAGTCAAAACAAAGAGGCAGTCTCGGCAGAAATTCAAAAAACCGCCCCTGCACCCGAGCCAAAGGATTTTATAAAAAATCCGTATGTGTTGGAGTTTTTGAATATTCAACCCTCAGCTGAATTGTACGAAAAAGAGCTGGAAACAGCCCTAATCAGCCACATGCAATCGTTTTTGATGGAAATGGGCAGAGGGTTTTCTTTGGTTGCTCGGCAAAAAAGAATTTCGTTCGATGGTAGAGATTTTTACATTGACTTAGTATTTTACCACTACATCTTAAAGTGTTTCGTACTTGTTGACCTAAAGATGGACGACCTAACGCATCAAGACTTGGGGCAAATGCAAATGTACGTCAACTACTACACGCGCGAAATGATGAATGAGGGCGACAATCCGCCCATTGGCATAGTACTTTGCGCTGACAAGAGCGAGGCAATTGTTCGCTACACGCTTGCCGAAAACAACACGCAAATTTATGCTTCAAAATACATGCTCTACCTGCCAACGGAGCAGGAGTTAAAAAATGAAATTTACGCCGTTGTAAATAAAGAATCTTAAACAAACAATTTTTTAAACATTTAAAACCATAAAAAAATGCCAAAATCACAAAACGTTGACCCGAAAGTACTGAGGAAATCGGGCGAAATCAAGTTCAAGCCAATTCCGGTAAACCAGTACAGCAAGTCGGTGGCCGATG
>JAITVR010000193.1 GCA_031285695.1 Prevotellaceae bacterium | reverse complement strand
ACTACTTTTTTGGCAGGAGCAGCCTTCTTTGCAGGAGCGGCTTTTTTCACTACCTTCTTTGCGGGAGCTGCTTTTTTAGCAGGAGCCGCCTTTTTTGCTGCGGGTTTTTTCGCAGCGGCTTTTTTTGTTGTTGTTGCCATGATTGGTTTTGTTTTTTTTGTTGCTGCTTTATTAATTTTTAAAGAGAGCGCAGCAACGTTGCCCTCCTTAGCTGTTATTTTTTTCGGCGCGCGCTTTGCAGGCACGCTCGCCATTTCTTCTTCTTGCTTTTTCTTCGCCTCTTCAAGCTTCAGCGGACATATTTCCATTGCACTTTTTACCCTCAGCGCAAAATCGCTGTACACGTTCATGTAGTTAATAAACGCATCGTAGGGCGTGTCGTACGGGTTAAAATATTTGTGCACATCGCCGTCCGAAAACCACTTGGTGGACATGTAGTAAAAGTGGTCGCTGTTTTGCAGCATGCGCCAATCTTTTACCAGCGCCTCATCGCCCGTAGCTATTACCGAGCCGCTCAGCGCGTATATTTTATTAAACGCTTCATTTTGCAAATCATTGCCCAACCACGCCGTTAAATCGCGCTCCTCATCGGCCCACGATATGGCGTGCGGCACTTTTATGGGGGCTACGGGCTGGTGCTTTTTTGCGGTTTCGCTCGGCGTCAAAAATTCAAAGTTCGTATGCGCAAGTATTTTCCCCGGCAAATATCGTAAAAATTCGAATATCCCCGACGCTGCCCACTGATGTTCTCCAAAAGTTTCGTAATCCATAAAGAGGTTTACCACCTCCTCTTTTGGGTCCACCGCATTTATCCAAGCCGTGTATTTATCGGTGGTGAGCTGGTATTCGCTCCAGCCTTTATCCGAAAAACGGAAGGCAATATCGTCGCTCAAACGAAAGTTGCGCAAAAGAATTTTTAACCTTGCGTTCTTTGCATTTGCGTAAATGTAGTTGGGGCTTTTCCACCCCAACACGTGCTTTGCGCCCTCGGCAAGCATGGCGGTAAAGCCCATGTCGGCTACCTTTGCGCCAATTTCGTCGGAGTAAATAAGCTCGGTGTTGCGAAACGTGGTAGGCGTTTGCCCAAAATATTTTTGAATCAGCTCGCTGTGCGCCTTTACTTGCAGCTCAAATTCTGCCGGATTTTTTAGCACGGCAATGGAGTGCGCGTAGGTTTCGCCCAAAAATTCTACGCAGCCCGTTTTGGCCAAAGCCTTGAAGCTGTCGAGCACATCGGGCGCGTACTGCGCAAATTGCTCAAGCGCAACTCCCGAAATGGAGTACGCAATTTTGAACGATTTTCCGTACTGCTTAATGAGCTCCAGCATTAGCTTGTTGGCGGGCAGGTAGCAGCGCTCGGCCACCTTGCGCATGATGCTTTTGTTGCCAAACTCATCGTAGTAGCAGTGGTCTTTTCCTATGTCGAAAAACCGGTATCTTCTCAACCGAAATGGTTGGTGCACCTGAAAGTATAAGCAGAGCGTTTGTTTCATAAGTTGAGGGGGGTGTTTTTCTTAAATGGTAATTGCTCTTTCGTAAACTTGCTTCACCTTTAGCGCCGCCTTATCCCACTTCAACGAATCTACCTCGCGGTCGCCGTAATGGATAAACATTTTTGTGAGCGCCGGATATTGCAGTATTCCGTAAATGGCGTCGGCCATAGCGTCCACGTCCCAAAAATCAACTTTTACGGCATGCTTCAGCACCTCTGCCACACCCGACTGCTTTGAAATAATGGTGGGCACGTGCGAGCGCATGGCTTCCAGCGGCGAAATTCCAAACGGCTCGCTTACCGAGGGCATCACGTACACATCGCTTAGCGCAAACATGTGCTGCACATCGGCGCCTTTCAAAAATCCTGTAAAGTTGAACTTGTCTGCAATGCCTAACTTGGCCACGCGGCGTATCATGCGGTTGAGCATATCGCCGCTGCCGGCCATTACAAAGCGCGCGTTGTCGTAGCGCTTCAGCACCTTGTACGCTGCTTCTATAAAGTAATCCGGACCTTTTTGGTAGGTTATTCGTCCCAAAAAAGTTACAATTTTTTCGTCCGTTCCGCGCTCCACATTTTCAAATGCCGAAGCGCTAAAGTCCACCGCATTGTGCACGGTTATTACCTTTGCGGGGTCAATGCCGTAGCGCGAAATAACGATGTTGCGCGTAAGGTTGCTCACCGTAATTACCAAATCGGCCTCCTGCATTCCTCTGCGCTCAATGTCAAATACAACTTGGTTTACGTTTTCGCCGCTGCGGTCAAATTCCGTAGCGTGCACGTGTATTACCAGCGGTTTTCCGCTTGCTCTTTTTGCCGAAATTCCCGCCATGTAGGTAAGCCAATCGTGCGCGTGAATTACATCAAACTCATGCTGCTTGGCAATGGTGTGCGCCAGCAGCGCGTAGTGCGCTACTTCGCTCATCAAATTTTTTCCGTAGCCTCCGCTAAATGTAAAGCGACGGTTGTAGTGCGAGGTGTGCGAAATGGCGCCATCGCGCACCGTGTCCGATGTAATATTTTCGTACTCCTCAGGCGAAAGGTAGGGCAAAAGGTTGGAGCCGGCTTCTACGTAAACTAAGTGCTTCCACAGCTCCTCCAAATCGGTTTGGCTACCATCGAAGGTAACATCTTCGGCGCCTACAATGCGTGTGGCGCTTTGGTCTTCGTCGCCGTAGGCTTTGGGTACCACAAAAGTCATGTCAACGCCGCACTTTGCCAAGCCTCTGGTAAGCCCAAAGCAAGCCGTTGCCAATCCTCCTGCTACGTGAGGCGGAAACTCCCAACCAAACATTAGTACCTTCATACCTTAGAATTATTTCGACTATTCGATGTGCGACCTGCGATTATCCGACCTCTTTCGCATATCACATGTCGAACATCGCATGTCCGTTTTTTTACATCTTTTCATACTTTTCAATCAACCTTATTGACCTCAACACCTCGCCCACGCTCCACGCCTGCGAAATGCAGCCGCCGGGGTTATGAGGCGGGTCGCCGTCATATACCTCGGCAATGGAGCTGATGCCGTAGGAGGTCATATCTTCCTCAAATTGCTCTACTATCCATTTTGCTTTTGAAATAAATGCCTTGCCATGCAGCTTCAGCATTCCTTCTATAAAATGTCCTATCAACCACGGCCACGCCGTACCTTGGTGGTA
>JAITVR010000169.1 GCA_031285695.1 Prevotellaceae bacterium | reverse complement strand
CATTCAGAGCAAACATACTGTCATTGCGGGCTTGACCCGCAATCTCATGGTAGAAATGCCTCATTGTAGGGGATTGCGGGTCAAGCCCGCAATGACACCTCATGCTACTTGCCGCGCGTGTTGAGCAGCGGCGTAATCATGTCGCCGTACTGCAATGAAAATTCCCGCAGGCTCATTTTTTCAATCCTTATTTTTTTGCTGAGTGGAAAAATTTTCGCCTTGATTTCGCCCTCCACCAGCAGCTCGTCTATCGGAAAGTTTTTTTGCTGAAGCATCATTACGGCGCTCAGTATATTGTTCAACTTTACCTCCAACGGAACGCTGCTAAAATCGTTGCTGCGCTTGGGAATTTTTACTTTTTCCGTAGCGCTGATGGTGGCAAAATTTGAGCTGCCGCGCAGCACATTCAGCTCCAGCTTAGTTAGCTGCAGCTTGCGGCGCGAGGGGTTGTTTATTTTTGCCTCAAGCCCCACCGATAATGTGCTTCCGCTAAACGATTTAACCTGCACGTTGCGCACCTCCTCCACCCGTATTTGCCTAAGTCCGCTGCACGAACACAGCAGCGCAAGCGCAAGCAGCAAGCCAAAATTTTTCATGTTAATGTCGAATTTATGGGGCAAAGATAATGCTTTTAGTTTTCTTTTACTATTTTTGCGTACTCAAAAAAAATTGCGCGTGAACTTAATTGTTGACATAGGAAATTCTGCCGTAAAGCTGGCGGTGGTGGAAAAAGATAGGGTGGTGGAGGCGCTTACCGACAGCTCGGCAAGCTTTGCTGAGGGCGCCAATTTTTTACGTAAGTATAAAAATTTACCCACCATTGTTGCCTCGGTGCGCAGCGAAAATGACGAGGTTGAAAAACTTGTTAACTCATTAATTATCAATGAATTGCGGTTGAATCATAAAACGCCTTTACCCATAAAAAACTTGTATGCCACGCCCGAAACCTTGGGCAAGGACAGGCTGGCGGCGGCGGTGGGTGCGGCGCATTTATTTCCCAACAAAAATGTGCTGGTGGTGGACGCGGGAACTGCGCTTACCTACGAACTTATCAATGAGCGCGGCGAGTACCTTGGCGGCAATATTTCGCTCGGCATTGACATGCGTTTTCGTGCGCTGCACGAGTTTACCGGTCGGCTGCCGCTGTGCCGGCGCGCCGAAGATTACGCGGCGGTGGGTACCGATACGCAAAGCGCCATTGTGGCAGGCGTGCTCAACGGCGCGCTGTACGAGGTGGAAGCTAATATCGAGCTATTTTCTTTAAAAAATCCAAATTTGAACGTGATTTTAACAGGCGGCGACGCCAATTTTTTTGCAAATAGGCTAAAAAAACCGATATTTGTAGTTTACGATTTAGTGATAATGGGTTTAAACAGAATACTTGAGCATGTGCAGCAGCGTTAAGCGCGTAGTTTTGTTGTGGTGGGTAACTTTGGCCGCAGGGGCAGTTTTTGCTCAAGATAACAACAGCTTGAATACCTACACGCCGTACTCCATGTACGGTTTTGGCGATTTGTCGCGCCCCGGCCTCACGGCCACCGGCGCCATGGCGGGCATTACCACGGGCGTGCGCGATGCGCGTCAGGTGGATTTTGTAAATCCGGCGGGCGCTACAGCGCGTGATTCGGTGCTGAATTTTGTGCTGGATTTTGGCGGAGAGCTGAAAAATTTTTACTCAAAAAGCGCGGCTACCAGCACGAGCTACAATACCGGAAATTTTCACCACCTTGTGGCGGCATTTCGCGCAGGGCGCTTCGGCGTGAATTTTGGCGTAACGCCTTACAGTAGGGTGGGTTATGAGGTGGAGAAGCAGGAGTTGGATAGCGAAATATTGGCCACAACAGGCAGCGTGCGCTACTTGTATCGCGGCGAAGATGGACTCAACCAACTTTTTTTTAACTTGGGTTTTGACATTACGCGCAAGTTAGCGGTGGGCGTGGGCGCAAAGTATTTTTTCGGCAACCTTAGCCGATACTACAACGTTGAGTATGCAAGCGTTGATTTTTACAACACTAAGTCGTCGAGCGTGCTTAAGCTATCGAATGTGGTGCCGGTGTTTGGCGCGCAGTACACGCTTGGCTTAGGTAAAACCAAGCATGCGGTGCTTGGCACCTCGTTTCAGCCGGGCATTGACATGAGGGCTACGGAGGTGGTTAGCTCGGTGGTGTACGGCATGAAGTACGACACGGCTTTTTACCGCAGCGCAAGCGCAGCCAACGTGCTTATGCCTATGCAAATTAACGTGGGCGCAAGCTTGGTTAGCGGCGACCGTTGGTTGCTGGGCGCTGATTTTTGCTACCAAGATTTTTCAAAAGTAGCGGTAATGGGGCACAGCGATATGGGCGCTTCGTACAGCGTAAAGCTGGGCGGCTACTACACGCCCAACCTGTACGATGTGCGCTACTTTCACAAGCGGCTAACCTACCGCGGCGGGCTGCGCTACGAGCGCACGCCGTACCAGTTTCAGGGGCACGCGGTTAATGATATGGCCGTAACGGCGGGCATTAGCATGCCCATGCGCGGTGCAGGCTACCTGAGCATTGGCGCAGAGGTGGGGCAGCGCGGCGCGATTTCGAACGGTATGGTGCGCGAAACATACGTAAACCTTAGCTTGGGAGTAACGCTGTTTGAGTCGTGGTTTAAAAAGTATCAGTACGAATAATTTTTTTACAAGTAAAACATAAAATAAGTGTCTCTATGAAAAAGTTTTTTCTTCTCAGCGTAGCGATTTTGTTAGGATTGAACGCTGCTCGCGCGCAGCAGCCGAACACCTCAAGCGAGGACTGCCTAAAAAACATTTCGCTCTACTCCGACTACGTAAAGCAAAACAACTTGAAGGAAGCCTTGCCCTTTTGGCGCAACGCCTTTTGCTGCTGCCCCGACGAGGTGCGCACCAAGTACCCCAGCTCCAACACCAACCTGTACGTTAACGGCATACGCATAGCAAAATATTTGGTTGACAACGCCACCGACGAGGCGCTAAAGGAAAAATACGTGGACACGCTGCTGTGGCTGCATGACCAACGCGCAGCCCTTTCGCCTGCGCAAAAAAAGGCTGCGCTGTGGCGCAAAGCGGTGGACTACGCAAAGTATCGTCCGCAGGAGGTGCAGCAAATTTACGACCTGTGCCGCGAAGCAGTTCAGCTGCAGCAAAACGCAAGCGAAAGCTCCATCATTGTGCTGTACATGCAGCAGGCCAACCTGCTGTACACCGAAAGCAAAATCAAGGCTGAAGAGGTGCTGAACCTTTACGGCGAGCTGACTAAAATTCTCGACACGCAGAAGGCCAACGGAAAAGATGTGGCGCAGGTGCGCGAAAATATTGACGAGCTGTTTTTGCGTAGCGGCGTGGCCAGCTGCGAAAATTTGGTGGCGCTTTACGCTCCCAAGTTTGCCGAAACGCCCAACGATGCCGAGTTTTTGCAAAAGTTGGTAAACGTGCTCAGCGCCAACATGTGCACCACCGAAAAAATTTACTTTGAGGCCAGCGAAGCGCTTTACAAGGTAAGTCCTTCGGCCGACGCAGCGGTAAAGCTGGCAGGCGTTTTCAAGCAGCAAGGCGACTACGCAAAGGTAAAGGATTACTACCAAAAGGCAGTTGAAATGGAAGCCGACAATGCTGCCAAATCGAAGCTGTATGTGGAGCTGGGCAATACGCTCAACCGCGACATGAGCAGCCCCAAAGAGGCGCGCGATATGGCAAAAAAAGCGCTGGAGCTTGACCCCAAAAATGGTTACGCCTACTTTTTGCTGGGCGAAATTTACGCAGGTGAAAAAAATTGCGGCAGCAACGATTTTGAAAAGCGCACCGTGTACTGGGTAGCGGTGGACTGCTACGAAAAAGCCAAGCAGGTGGACCCCTCGCTAACCGAAACTGCCGACAAGTACATTGTGGTGTACAAGCAGTACT
>JAITVR010000156.1 GCA_031285695.1 Prevotellaceae bacterium | reverse complement strand
AGCGACAATTCTACACGAGTTGGAGAAATGAAGTGCTGATTTTTCAGTATGCCGCGCTTGTCCAAGCACAGCTTCATCACTATGCCCAGGTAGTCGGTTTTGGTAATTACCTGCGCCTTGATGTAGGGCTCCTCCACGTGGTCAATCAGCGTGGGGGCGGGCAGTCCGGAGGGGTTATGCACGGTTATCAACTCGCCCTGCGTGCTATATACGTTAAACGAAACGTTAGGCACGGTGGTAATTACGTCCATGTCGAACTCGCGATATAAACGCTCCTGTATAATTTCCATGTGCAGCAAACCGAGGAAGCCACAGCGAAACCCGAAGCCCAGGGCTAGCGAACTTTCGGGCTCAAAGGTAAGCGAGGCATCGTTGAGCTGCAGCTTTTCCATGGCTGCGCGCAGGTCTTCGTACTCGTCGGTGCTGACGGGGTAAATGCCGGCAAACACCATGGGCTTAACGTCCTCAAATCCTGCAATGGATTGCTTTGCCGGATTTTCGAAGGTGGTAAGCGTATCGCCCACTTTTACCTCGGCGGCAGCTTTTATGCCCGAAATAATGTAGCCCACATCGCCGGTGCGCACCTCGGCGCGCGGCTCCATGTTGAGGCGCAGAATGCCGATTTCGTCGGCGTAGTACTCCTTTCCGGTGTTGATAAATTTTACTTTTTGCCCCTTGCGAATTACGCCGTTGACCACCTTAAAGTAGGCAATAATGCCGCGGAAGGAGTTGAAAACCGAGTCGAAAATCAAGGCTTGCAGCGGCGCATTTTCGTCGCCTTTGGGAGCAGGAATGCGCTCTACGGCGGCTTCCAAAATTTTTTCTACGTGCAAGCCCGTTTTGGCGCTCACAGGAATGATGTCCTCTTTTTTGCAGCCAATGAGGTCAATAATTTGGTCGCTCACCTCGTCAATCATCGCCGCTTCCATGTCAATTTTGTTGATAACGGGAATGATTTCGAGGTCGTGCTCCAGCGCAAGATAAAGGTTTGAAATTGTCTGAGCCTGAATACCTTGCGTTGCATCGACAATGAGCAGCGCGCCCTCACACGAGGCTATGGCGCGGCTCACCTCGTAGCTAAAGTCCACGTGCCCCGGCGTGTCGATAAGGTTGAGCGTGTACTTTTTCCCATCTTTTGCGTAGTCCATTTGTATGGCGTGGCTTTTGATGGTAATGCCCTTTTCCTTTTCGAGCTCCATGTTGTCGAGCACCTGCGCCTCCATTTCGCGCTCGGTAACGGTTTTGGTAATTTCGAGCAGGCGGTCGGCCAGGGTGCTTTTTCCGTGGTCAATGTGGGCAATTATGCAGAAGTTGCGAATGTGTTGCATTTCTAAAATTTCAATTCTTTAAAAAAACTTGCTCAGCCACCTCACCAAATCGTTGCCGTTGGCGTAGAGCATGAGCGCAATGAATATGAAAAAGCCTACCATTCCCGCTTTTTCCATAAATTTATCGCTGGGCTTGCGGCGCGTAATCATTTCGTACAAAATGAAGACCATGTGTCCGCCGTCGAAGGCCGGAATGGGCAGAATATTCATAAACGCTAAGATGATGGAGAGGAAGGCCGTCATGCTCCAAAAGTGAGGCCAGCTCCACGTTTGCGTAAACAGGCTGCCAATGGTTCCGAGTCCGCCGAGGTTTTTTGCGCCCTCTTTGGTAAACACAATTTTGAACTGCTTTACGTAGCTTACCAGCGTTTGCGTGCCGAGCGAAATTCCTGCCGGAATGGATTCAAAAAATCCGTACTCCTGCTTTTTTGTTTCAAAAAATGAGAGGAACGAGCGCAGCGCCACGCCAATTTTTCCGTTCTCGGTGGGCGTAATTTCTTGCGTAAAAAATTCGCCCTTGCGGTAAAATCCCAGCGCAATTGTTTTTTGGGCATACGCCAAAAGCGTGTCGGTAGCTTGCGCAAAAAACGGCACAGCGCTGCCGTTGATGCTCACAATGCTGTCGCCGGCCTGCAGCTGCGCCTTATCGGCAGGGGCGCCGGCGGTTACTTTTTCTACCACAAAGGGAACGCGCTCCTGGGCAAACATGCGCTCGTTGGCCGCCAGCAGCTGCTGCGAAAAATCGGTGGGCAGCGCAAGGCTTGCCGTGTCATTTCCGCGCAAAACCGTTACCGTTTTTCCGTCCGAAAGCAGCATTTGCTCCACGGCATCGCCAAGGGTTTCGGGCATTTTTTCGCCCACACTAATAATAATATCGCCGTTGGCAAAACCGTTGTTCAGCGCCGTTTGGCAGTAGTCGTAGCCGTAGGTGGCGTTGCGCAGCGGAAGGTACTCCTTGCCCCACGCAAAGAGCATCATGGCATAAATGAGCAGCGCGGCAACAAAGTTGACCAGCACACCGCCCGTAATCATGAGCAGGCGCTGCCACGCCGGACGAGAGCGGTACTCCCACACCTGCGCCGGTTTTTTCATGGCCTCGGTGTCCATCGATTCGTCTATCATGCCGGCAATTTTGCAGTAGCCGCCCACAGGCAGCCAGCCCAAGCCCCACTCGGTGTTGTCGGGAAAATTTTCCCACTCCTTTGGCGGCGCAGCCGAAAACCAGCTGAGCTGCCACTTGCCGTTGATGCGCTTGGCGCGCAAAATGGAGCGCCAAGGGTTGAAGAAAAGGTAAAATTTATCGACCCGCGTGCTGCAGGCGCGCGCCGCCAAAAAATGCCCCAACTCGTGCACCAACACTAGCAGCGAAAGGCTAAGCAGCAGCTGCGCTATTTGAACTAAAACTCCCATGAAATTAATTTACTATTTAACGATTTGCAATTTTTTCCATTTTTAGACTTGCAACCTGCGCTATGCGACTTGCGAAAATTCGCATAGCGCAGGTCGAGCATCGCATATCTTATTTTTACACACAATTTTTAAGCTCACACTCCTCGCTCGGCATTTCAAACTCAATGGTGGCGTGCTGTATTTTTTCGGCTGAGAAAACAGCGCGTATTTTTTCTTTCAACGCTACTAATTTTTCCAAGGGCAGCGTCTCTTTTAAAGAAATGTGCACCGTGGCTACGTTGTACGCTTCGTCCAGCGACCAAATATGCAAATCGTGCACGGAGGCTACGTTTTCTACGGTTTTTAGTTCCTCAACAATGTGCTCCTGCTCCACCTCAGCCGGCGTGCCTTGCAGCAAAATGGGCAGCACTTGCCGAATATTTTTGAATACGTTAATGAGCACAAAACCTGCAATGGCAACGGAAAGAATGGGGTCGATAATGGTCCAACCTGTAAAATACATAACTGTTGAGCCAACCAAAACCGCCACCCAACCCAGCACATCTTCGAGCAGGTGCAGCGACACCACTCGCTCGTTAATGGAAGTTCCTTTTCGCGTACGCAAAACGGCAATTCCGTTAATGATAACGCCAACAATGGCCAAAATAAACATTCCCTTTGCGCTCGTTTCCTGCGGCGAAAGCAGGCGCGGTATGGCTTCCGACAAAATGTAAATGCTGCCAACAACAAGCACAATGGAGTTGATAATGGCACCCAAAAGCGAAAAACGTTTGTACCCGTAAGTGTACTGCTTCGTGCTTCCTTTCTTCGATAATTTTTGAAAATACCACGCCAACGCAAGCGATAGGCTGTCGCCAAAATCGTGCACAGCATCGGACATAATAGCTACGCTGTT
>JAITVR010000086.1 GCA_031285695.1 Prevotellaceae bacterium | reverse complement strand
CATCGGTCGCCGGCTCATGGACCCGCTCGCCGAGCTGGTAAAAATTGATGCAAAAAGCATTGGCGTAGGACAGTATCAGCACGATGTTGACCAGCCAAAGCTCAAGCGCAGCCTTGACCAAACGGTGGAAAGCTGCGTAAATAAAGTGGGCGTAAACCTCAACACTGCAAGCAAACATTTGCTCACCTACGTATCGGGATTGGGGCCGCAGCTGGCGCAAAACATAGTGGAGTGGCGCAAGGTAAACGGCGCATTCAACTCGCGCAAGCAGCTCAACGAAGTTCCGCGCTTGGGCGCAAAAGCCTTTGAGCAGTGCGCCGGATTTTTGCGCATAAGCAAGGCCGAAAATCCGCTCGATGGCAGCGCTGTGCACCCCGAAAACTACGGCGTAGTGCAGCAAATGGCCAAGGATTTGAGCTGCACAGTAAGCGAACTTTTGCAAAACGAAGAGCTGCGCAGGCAAATTGTTTTACAAAAGTACACCAACGAAAAAGTAGGCCTCCCCACACTTACCGACATTATGCAGGAGCTGGCAAAACCCGGGCTCGACCCGCGCAAACCCGCCAAAGTTTTTGAATTTTCAAAAGATGTGCACCGCATTGAGGATTTGCAAGTCGGCATGATTTTGCCCGGCATTGTTACCAACATTACCAGCTTTGGCGCCTTTGTAGATGTGGGCGTAAAGCAAGACGGGCTGATGCACATTTCGCAGCTGGCCGATAGATTTGTGAGCAACCCCAACGAGGTGGTAAAACTGCACCAACACGTGCAGGTGCGCGTAACCGAGGTGGACATTGCCCGCAAGCGAATACAGCTCTCCATGAAAATTAGCGCTTAGTGATTAACGGTTAGTGGTTAGTAATACTGCTATCAGCATTTTCCACTAATCTCCGCCACCCAATCACTAACCGTTAACCACTAACCATTAACCACTAAAAAGATGATTTCCCACGAAAAATATACGCTCGCCAACGGCCTTACCGTAGTGGCGCACCACGATGACAGCACGCCCATGGCCACCGTTAACGTGCTGTACAAAGTAGGCTCGCGCAACGAAAACCCCGAGCGCACAGGCTTTGCACACCTGTTTGAGCATCTTATGTTTGGCGGCTCGGTCAACGCGCCAGCCTTTGACACGCACGTGCAGCTGGCCGGCGGCGAGTGCAACGCCTTTACCACCGCCGATTTTACCAACTACTACATTACGCTGCCTGCGCAAAATATTGAAACCGCGATGTGGCTCGAAAGCGACCGGCTGCTCAACCCGCTGCTCAACCAAGAAACGCTGCAAACCCAGCAGCAAGTAGTGCTTGAGGAGTACAACCAGCGCTACCTCAACCAACCCTACGGCGATGCCTCGCTGCTGCTACACCCGCTGGCGTACAAGGTGCACCCCTACCGTTGGAGCACCATTGGCGCCACGCCCGAGCACATTTCCACCGCCACGCTGAGCGAGGTAAAAGCGTTTTTCAAAAAGTTTTATACGCCCGGCAATGCCATTTTAGTAGTAGGCGGAAACGTAGCGCCGGAGCAGGTTTTCGCGCTTGCGCAAAAGTGGTTTGGCGAAATTCCGCAGGGCGAAATTGTAAAAAATAGCATTCCGCAGGAGCCCGAGCAAGTCGAGGCGCGCACGCTCAGCGTGGAGCGAAGTGTGCCTGCAAGCGCCATTTACAAGGCGTACCACATGCCGCACCGCCACCACCCCGACTACCACGCCTGCGACTTGATTTCCGAAATTTTATCTAACGGAAAATCGTCGCGCCTCTACCGCCGACTGGTGCAGGAACAGCAGCTATTCAGCAGCGCAAACGCCTACATTAGCGGCGATATTGATGCAGGATTAATTACCGTTAGCGCGCACTCGCTTCCGCAAACCGGCATGCCGCAAGCCGAAGCCGCCATTGAAAAAGAGCTGCAAGAGTTGTGCACCGAAAACGTTTCGGACTACGAGCTGGAAAAGGTAAAAAACAAAATGGAAAGCCTGCACGTATTTGCCGAAACCACCGTAATGCAAAAGTCCATTGCGCTGGCCTGCGCCGAAATGATGGGCGACATTAACCTTGTAAACACCGACATTGAAAGCTACCGCCGCGTTACCACCAACGATATTCGCCGCGTAGCCAACTCCATTTTCAGAAAAGAAAACTGCTCAACGCTGTACTACAATAAGGTGTAGCATTTCAGGTAAGTAGGTGCTGCTATTAATTGATGCCGTAGCCGATGCAGCAGCTAAGTTTGAGGACTATGCAAAAGAGGTAGGCGTTGATAAGGAGTTAGCCAAAAGCATTAAAGCCGATTTTTGGGAAGGGTAAATTTTAGAAATTCCTAACGTTATCGTAAAAAGAGTTTTTTTGCGCTTATAGCTTTAGGCTATTGTTTTTCCGTATTTACCGCATTTAAAAGGTATAAAAATAGTCGAAGTTTCCTCCGACCATTCAGTTCAACCTTCTCCTAATATAGCATCCTAAAACATAGCATTGCTACAGATTCTCAACTTTTTTGTACATTTGAAGTCGCTTTTAAGTTGGTTGAAGGCTCCTAAAATTCCGTAGAAAATTATCCAAATGTGATACAATAGCGATACGTATAGCTGCAATTTACTGATTGTTAATACATAAAATCGTATCAGCATAACAAATGCACCGTCATTGCAAGGAGCGAAGAGTGAGCAACGTGGCAATCTCAAGCCTGTAATATGGAGATTGCTTCGCTAAATCCGCTCGCAATGACGGTGTGTATGCGTTGTGCGGTTTAAATAGTAAATAATAAATGGTCTTAACTTTTCTTGGCACCGGCACCTCGCAGGGTGT
>JAITVR010000078.1 GCA_031285695.1 Prevotellaceae bacterium | reverse complement strand
GTACTCCGCCAAATCCGGGTGGTCAATGTACGGATTGCGATTTTTTTGCCAATCGGCGTAAATGGTGTTGTTGCGGTCTTTTTCTTTTTTGCTTACGGGGTCTTGCCTGTGCCACTTGAGCAGCATGCTTACTGCCCAGGGCTTAAATCCGGGGTACTTATTTCCGGCCAGCATGGGCTTTGCATCGTCGTAGCTGCCCCACACGTCAAACTCATTTTCGTAGCGCGTAGCCATGTAAAAGTAGGTGCGCGCCAAATCGCCCTTGTACTCATCAATGGGCTCAAATCCGTTACCTGCGTAGCCGCTGCAAGCCCCGAATTTGCTGCCGTTGGTGGTAGTTCTCGTTGGGCTGATAACCTCGCAGTAGGGGTTATTATTGCGCAGCGAGTTTACGCCTCTATCGGTGGGGTAAAGGTGGTGCAAATCGTTGTGCTGCGGAACGCCCGTGCCAGTTTCGCTATTGTTCCACCAACTTTTGGGAAAAGAGTGTTCGCGGTTGTAGCTGTTACCTTCCGTTCCGCCGCCGGGGTCTTCCTCGCCGCCCTGCTGGTCAAGCCCCGTGCGGTAAACCTTAAATCCTTCGCAGCGGTGGCCTGCAGGGTACGGAGTGCTTAGCTCACCGCAGGGCGAATTGTACGGCACGCAGCCCGGGCGGTCGGTGTACATATCCCAAATGGCCACGGTGCCATCGGGCGTTTCGTTGGTGTACTTTGGGCATTCGGGGCGCACATCCAAATCGCGGTAGGCCACCCAAACATCGTTGTACGAAAACTCCGTATGCCCCTTAATGATGTTATGCAGCGTGGTTTTGAGCAGCACATCGCGCTTTTCTTTTGCCAAATCGTAGTAGCCTTGGGGAATTCCGCCGTTAGGGTCCGAAGCTATGGCTGAGCCCGCCACGTTTACAAAAATATCGGGGGCATGCGCGCTGCTGAGGCGCAAAATTCCCTCGGTGGCGCCTGCCGAAAGCGGCATGTAGCGTAGGCTCACAGCGGTTTCGTTGGCAACCTTGTAAAGCGTTTTTGGCTGAGCCGAAAATACGCTATCACCTGCGGTAAAGGTAAGGTAAATGCTGTCGCTAAGGTACGCGCCGGTTACCTTTAGCGTTTGCTGCGCAAAATCGCCGGTTTCGGTGGTGGTAAAATTTATTTCTGCAGGGCTTACCGAAATGGCAGGAATTCCCACCGCTCCCGTTACAAAAATGGAGTCGGTAATATCCACATTCGAAGCTTTTGACTTCAGCACAATTTTTCCGCTGCTTGCCGCCGTGCCCGAAAAAGTTACGTTGAGCGTTTGCGGAGCGGAGTTAATTTCACTAAAAGAAATGCTGCTTTTATCCACCGTAAAGTTGGCGCTGCTTGACGCCACGGTAACATCTTGCTCCAGCAGCATTCCTTTTACCAAAACGGGCACGGTAGAAGGCGTGTTGAGCGAGGTGTTTACCTGCAAAATTTTTGGCGTAGTGCGCAGCATGGGCGGCGTAAGGCTGAGCTTAATGTCGTCCAAGCGGGTGTTGCTCCGACCCGAACTTCCACAATCGTAAAAATAAAGCCTCAAAGTTACCGCTTCGCCGTTAACGGTATAGTGCAGCGGAGCTACGTGAAACTTCCATTTTTCATCGTTAGCATTTGTTCCTGTGGCCAAATCTGACGCATAATCATCTTTGCTGCTGCGTAGCGCCCATGCCCTTGCGCCGGTGGGAGTACTACGCATACCAAACTGAATAGCGGTTACACCCACCTTAAAATTATTTTTAGGAGAAATAGTCCACTGAATGTAGTTAGAGGAGGAGGTGCTAAGTGTGCTTCCTGTTGCAGATAAAACGATATTGTACGTTCCGCTTGCGCCCGCATAACCGGACGAAACTGAAGCACTGGTAACGTTAAAACCGTTTCCGCCAGTTATGCTGCTGCAGGTAAACTCGGCATTTGCCAAGTTGGTGCTTGGATTTCCTGTAGCCGAAGAAAAATTCCACACCACGCTATCCACCTGCGCCGAAAGCTGCGCGGCGGCAAGCAGAAAAATAAAAATAGACAATATTTTTTTTATTTTCATAATCATAACTTCATCGTCATTGCGAGCAAAGCGAAGCAATCTCTTGAGATTGCCGCGTCGTTCGTGCCTCACTCCTCGCAATGACGCGGTTGCATGCTACTGTTTTACAAATCTCACGACGCTTTTTCCAACTTTTAGCAGGTATGCACCGTTGGGCAATTGCGAAACATCAATGCGCATTTTTTCCTCGCCCGTAATTTTGTACGTGGCAACAAGCGCGCCGCTTAGGCTGTAAATTTCGATTTGCGACCTGCGATTTTCGACTTGCGACTCTTTTTCGCGCTTCGCATATCGCATGTCGCATGTCAGTTCTCCATTAGTAACAGGGTTTGGATAGAGCGTAAAACTTGCCTCTGCCAACTTTGGTGCAGCAGTATAAACTCCGCCACCATTCCACGTGTAGCTCATGCTGTCGCCCCAAATGTACTCCGCAAATTCGGGGTGGTCAATGAATGGGTTGCGATTTTTTTGAATTTTGTAAATCGAATCGTTGCGCGCTATTTCCTTTGCGCTCACGGTGTCCTGCCTATGCCACTTTAGCAGCATTTCTTTTGCCCAAGCCGAAAATGCAGGATAGGAAGTGCCGTCAATCACTTTTGGCGCTTCGGCGGTGGCGTACCAATTTGCAACTTCATTTTCGTAGCGCGTAACTACGTAAAAGTAGGTGCGGGCAAAATCGCCCTTGTACTCGTCAATGGGCTCAAACACTTTGCCTGTGCAGCCTGCAAACGAGCATGCGCCAATTTTCGAACCGTTCAAATAATTTTTTTCAACCGTGGTGCCAACTTCGCCGTAAGGCATGTTGCTGCGCCCTGTATTTACGCGCTTATCGGAGGGAATGAGGTGAAAAAGGTCGGTGCCCATCGGGTGGTCGTCCTCATCTCCGCCTTTTATGCCAAACCAACTTTTGGGAAAGGAGTGCTCGCGGTTGTAAAACTGACACTCCGCACTGCCGCCCGAGCCGTAGTCTTGATTTCCGCTTGTGCCCCACGTAAAGTTACAATTGCTGTACATATCCCACACCGTGCCATCAGCGCGGCTGTCGGTGCGCACAAAGTCTGTCCACAATTCGCGGTAGGTGCGCACGGTGTGCCCTTTTATTTTGCCATGCAAAACGGTTTTTAGCGCTGCACCGCTTTTTCCGTAGGCTGCGCTGTAGTAATCTGCCGGCTCTTGCGCCGCTGCGGCAAGGGGCAGCAGCAAGATTACACACGCTATTTTTATCCGTGTTATTTTCATATATACAAAGATACGCTGCAATTTTTCGTTTTATACTTAAACATAGCAAAAGAGCCAAAAGTTAACACCTTTTGGCTCTTTTTACCGTAGCAAATTTAGGCTACTTTGTAATCAATTTAGCTGTTGTGCGACCATCGGCAAAAGTTATGCGCACAATGTAAACACCTGATGCTAAAGATGAAACATTCAACTCTGCTTGATTTTTACTTTGCATAAGCACTACTCCATTCACACTAACTATTTGAATGTCAACTATTTGCAGTGTTGAATTAATATATAACATGCTGCCTACAGGGTTAGGGTACAGCGTTACCAAGTTGGCAAGTTCTTTGTTGGCTGCAGTGGAGGCTACTTTTTCTATATCGGCTGCGGAGCGAGGCAGCAGCTGCGCGCCATTGAAGTAAAAACCAATACCTGTAACATGTAGCACATCGCCTTTTTCAACCAAACTTGCGGAAGCAAATAGCTCGTTGGAAACAAGCGCAGTGTCGCCGTTGGAATCGGAAACGGTGTAGCGGCTATTGCCTTCGGGAGCGGCTGCAACAGTAAGATTATTGATGGTAACCAGTACGCCGTGGTGCACTTTTCCGTATTCCGCTAAGGTAACTACCACAGGCGCAGGCAGTGCATTTCCGCTCGAAGCTACGGTAATATCGTCATTGGTGCTGCCCGTAATTTCGGTTAAACCGTAGTATTCTTCTACTTTTCCTCGCACCAATACGCTATCGCCAACTTGTGGCGTAACGCTACCGCGGCGATACACGTATAAACCACGATTGCCTTGCTGTATAAAGAAGCTGCCGGTTTCTACTACGCCAGTTACTACGCCGGTGGTAAGCACGGTTGAATCAGCAAGGGGGCTTGCCTCTGCGCCGGTAACAATGTCGCCAATGGGCGTTATGGAGGCTGCCGAAAATCCTGTACCGCTCAGCGCAACCAATTTTTCAACGCCGCCGTTCACAATGCTTAGCGTTGCAGCATGGCTACCTTCGGCGGTGGGCGTATAGGTAATGGCTACTTTTTGCGCGCTACCTGTGGGCGTTAGCGTGGATTGCACGCTGAACATTGAGGCGTTTGCTCCGCTTACGCTCAGCTGCAGGTCGGTAGAAATGTTGGTAGCGGTAATTTGCACGGTGTCGGTTTTACTTTCGTCCACACCAACGTTGCCAAACGCAAGTGTTGTTGGCGTTACCACAATTTGCGGAGCTTGCTCATCGTGCTCAGCAAAGCTGAAATCGTCGTAGTAAACTGTTGAACCTGTCATAGTGCGCACTTCAAACCTAAAGTTATCGGCAGTGGCAGGTGCTTCGAATGCGCTTATGGCAAACTGCATCCACTGTCCTTTGGTGTTTTGATAAACATCTGGTTGGAGAATAGCGTTGTCGTCAGCAGACAGCGAAATGTTCGTTGAGCCGTCGCGGAAAGCCGACCAAATGCGAAGTCCGTTTCCCGTAGAGGCCGGCTCCATGTAGTACCAGAAGCTGATGTCGTACTTTTTTCCTGCTTCTACTCCTAAAATTGTTTGCGTAATATCCACTCTTGCAGATGCAGCTACTTTAGCAGAGTTAGTTCCACTATGCTTCTGTACAACTTCTTTAGTAGGGTTACTTGAAAATGTCCACGCATCGGGTGCGGTTTCTGTCCACGTTTCAAATCCCGGGTTGGCAAGCATGTTGTCGTACTGACCGCGCACAGTTCCTTCAAGGGCTATTTTTACGCTTTGCGCGCCTGCGCTTCGCAAAATGATGGTATCGGTGGTGGCCGCAGCTGCGTTAAAGGTTACGGTAATAGTATCGCCGGTGGCTGAAGCGGCTTCGGCTACGGTAACGGTGTCTTTGCTCAGCGTGTAAGCTGCGCTGCTTTTAATGAGCTTTATGCCGTCCTTAAGGTTGCTGCCCTTTACTACAATTTTTTGCGTAGCGGGAACATCTTGCACGGCGGCAAAAGTTAGCTTTGCGCTGCTTGCGCTAACAACTGGCGTGCGCGGCGTACCTGTAAGCTCCACCATTTTAGCAAGCGCACTTCCGCCTGTAATGTAAATGGTGTCCTTAACCACCGACGCGCCTGCGGTGTAGGTTACGGTAATATTGATGTCGGCGGAGTTGTCGGCAACACTTTCTGTTGAAAGGCTAAATGCGCCTGATTGACCAAGTGTTAATGCTGCATTTTCGCCCAAGTTGGCGGTGGTTACGGTAAAGGTTTTTTCCTGCTGCAAACCAACAATGGTATCGAATGTCAACGCTTCGGGCGCCACGGTAATAACGGGCGCAAGCGCCGAAAGCGTGGTAAATACTGCCGAATCTACCTCCGATAAACCGTAAGCGTTTTCCGCTGCCATGTACACGTAGTACGGCGTTTCGGCGGTTAGCTCGCTTAGCGCAATGGTTTCTTCAACATTGGCGGTTAGCGTTGCGCTCTTTTTACCTTCGTCAGCCACTACATCACCGGCGGTAATGTTGGCTACTGAAGCGGTTTTTACTACGTAGTAAAGCGTGGCATCGCCGTCAACTTTTACCTTTACGTTGGCAGATGTGGCGGTGGTATCGGCTACGGTGGGGCGCGCTGCAAATGCAGGTGCAGTGGCAGCTGGCGTAACCGATTTCCACGTTCTGCCTACACGAATTTCGTCAATATCAACTTTAGGAGTATTGGCCGCATTTCTCAAACCAATAGCCGAAAATGCGGTGTTTATTGCGCTTCCGCTTGCCGTGGCAACGCAGCCCGAAGGCTCTTCGCCGCCCAAAGTTGCAGGGTTTACCCACAGCGAAGCAACACTTTTTCTATCGTACTTTACTACCACTAAATACACTGTACCAAAGCTCAACTCTGTTCCGTATTCTACAAAAGTAGTGTTGCTATTAGCAATAATAAACTTATAGCCTGCACCAGATTTCTTTGCTCCTAAACGTGCTCCGAGAGTTGTAGTACCTACGCCCATAAAATAATCGCCTGTCGTGCTTAGCTGCGTTTCGTCAGCTACGTTAATGAGCGCAGAGTAGTAAATGGAATCTGCCATTGAGCTCTTAACGAACGGTCTGTTCACATCGCGCGGTACACTTGTATTATCTCCGGGTAGCCTTACCATGTTACCTTTCGAGGTTAGCAATCCCGAATACTCTAAGCTGCCGCTTTGCACATCAATGGTACCCACTGCCGAGGCGCCATTGCTATGCGTGCTCCAGCTATTTACGGGTCCGCCTGTGCCACCTGTATTTCCGCCAATGTTTTCTCCTGCTGTGTACTCAAACGGCTCGTACAAATACTCTACAATTTGGGCAATTCCTGTGCCGCTCAAGCTTACTATTTTATCCTCCATTCCTGCGCTTTTTACGGTAAGCGTGGCTTGGTCGGTGGCGCCCACGGCTGATGGCGTGTAGGTTACTCGGGCACTCTTGGTAAATGAGCCGGGTGCATACTCAGCGCTATCTACCGCAAAGTTATCCTTGTTTGCTCCGTCAATGGTAAGCGTTACTTTGTCCTGCAAAACTACGGCGCGAATGGGCACTGAAACGGTTTTGCTTTCGCCCACTTCTACGCCTCCCAGCTGCACCTGTACGCTGTCCACCGTAAGCGAAGGCATTGCGCTAATACCGCTAAGAGCCACTTTTACGGGAGCAGCCAAGCCGCCGCCGCTAATTACGAGCGTGTCCCTGTACTCGCCCTGCTCGGCAGGAGCGGTAAAGCTTACGGTAATGTCTGTTTCGGTGCTTGTTTCTTGGGGTATGCTTGCGGTATTTACGCTAAACGCACCGCTCTCCGATTGTATATTCAATGACAAATTTGCAGTAAGATTAGCGGGCGTAGCCTTAAGAGCTAAATCTTTAGTTGCTCCGCTTTTTACGCTACCAAAGTAAAGAGAAGTTTGGTCAACACTAACAGATGGGTCAAAAGAAGGTATAACTCCTGTTATTTCCAAGCCATTTGCTCCCGAAGATGCTGAGTAAAAACCCCAACCTCCTGTAGTGGTTTGCCCCGATGCGTAGTAGCGCAAATATATGGTAGCACCGCTGACATTTTGCAGCGCAGCCACACCGGATACATCAATGCTGAAGGTTTGAGGATTACCCGACTTAACTTGCGGCTCGCCAATCAGCGTAAAGTTTTCGCCATCTATGCTGTAGGCAAACTGCGTGGTTACTCCCGGAGCAGCAGCAAAGGTAGCCGTTCCATTGGCGTTTCCGCTAATGGTAGAAAGCGACACCGTTTTTTCTGCATCGGGCTTTATGGTAACTTGAAAATACCGACTGCCTTCAGCTGTCGAAATTCCGGTATTACCAAATTTTGTACTCCTAAAAGAGTCGCCTCCGGTTGAAGCTGTTGCCTCTGCACCGCGTGTTATACTTCCGTAAGTAGCGGCTTGGTCTAAGCCTTCGTGGTACGTTGTTGCAGCATACGTTTCAGTGCTACCTGACACGCCGTTAAAATCCCAAGCGGCAATGGTCTCTGCCTGCCCCCACCCTGTGGCGGTAAATCCCAGCAGCACGGCTGCCAGCAGCAGCACTTTTTTAAGCTTTGCGTAAGTAGTTTTCATCGTTTTAGGTTTATAGTTTTACTAAGGTATTAATCTGATATATCTGCAAAAGTAATACTATTTATCGCCCAAAACAGCTAAAATGTAAAATGTAGCTAATATATCCTGCATTATTAACAAATATGTAACAACCACGCACGCAAATACAGGCCTACAAATAGCTGCACGCCAGCTGCATGTACAAAGCAAAGGCTAAAGTTCGGCTTTTTATGAACAGCTTGCGGAAGCTTCCGCAACCTTCCCCTGCGTGTCGGGCAACCTTGCGGAATATGTCGCAACCTTCCCCAGCATGTTGGTCAGCCTTGCGGAAATGTCGCAAGCTTCGCCGGCAAGGAAAAAGAAAATTGTGGATACTGAAAAAAATGCTAAATTTGTGGGCTGTATAAACAAAGGTAAATGCTATGAAAGATATTGTAAAAGGTATAACGCTGCGCGGCGTGCTTGAGTTTTTGATGCCTGCCGCCTACTTGGTCGGAATGCTCGTTGCGCTCGCCTCAAGCAGCGGCCTGCTCCTTGAGTACAACTTAGAAAACCCCAGCCAGCTGCCCTACTACCTACTTTTTCTGCTCGACGAGGTGGCCATGGGCGCATTTTTCTTTGTGCTGGTGCTGCTGGTGGGCATATTTTTGCACGTGCTCAACCTGCCCGAGCGCCTGCCCTTTTACCGCGATGCCTTGGCCGTGGAGCAGGCCGCCAAAAAGTTAACCGCAAAGTATTTGCGAATAGGCATGTGCTGCAACTCGAGCTACACCTCGCAGCTGCACAACGCATTTTTTACCTTCTTTGAGCGCGCCACCGCCGAGCAAAAAAACCGCACGCACAAGCTCGTCAACCTTTACTCCATAGCCATCAACGTAGCCATTGCATCGCTTGTGCTGGTGCCGCTTTCTGTGGGGGCGCACTTTGCCTTCGAGGCCGATTTTTTTGAAAACTACGGACTGTTTTTAGTCTTCATTTTGCTGTTCAGCACGCTCGGCGCCTACGGTTTATTTTTCAGCAAGGGGGGAATTAAATATATATTCGAGAGGCAATTTGAAGCCTTTATGGCCTCGCCCGAATTTCGGGCGCTGGACGAATACTTTAAGGAAAACTTTGTGCAGGTAAGCCGCAGAATTGGTGGCGAAGGCGCATTTTTTACACGGTAAATCTTTTTACTAAAATTATGCACCAAGCCTGCCTGCTATCATGCTGAGCCTGCCGAAAAACCACAATGCTGTCATTGCGGGCTTGACCCGCAATCCCCTGCAAGGAGCAACTTCGATTGGGAGATTGCGGGTCAAGCCCGCAATGACAATAAGAGATGCATCGGAGTGTATAATTTCATTTTTTTGCGTAAATGAATAAATTTCTCATAGCCGCCATAGCCTTGCTGCTCGTGCTTCAGCCCACCTTTGCGCAGCGCAAAAAAAAGGGCGACGAAGAGCTTGTGCGCCCCCCGCAACCCACGCGCGTGCTGAGCTTGGACAAGCAGCAGCAGGTCGATTCGGGCGCCTTTGTGTACGCGCTTCCGCGCACCGTTTTTCGCGTAAGCGTGGTGGTAGAGCGCACCGTTTTTACCGCAGGACCTTATGCGGCTTACGCCAAAAAATACTTGGGGCTAAGCGTAAAAAGTGCGAGCGAAACGCGCTACGCCATTGCGCGCAGCAGCGTAGCCGCCTATACCGAAGCCGATGCGCGGCAGCTGTACGTGGTGCAGCCCGGCGACGATGGCGTGCGCTTCGATTTTTTCAAAATGACGAAGGACGGCTTAATGCTATCGGTCGAAAATTTTTCGCAGCCCGAAAGCAACGCTTCGCGCAGCTTCGATAGCTCAAGCAGCGCCGCCACATTTACCAACATGGGCGTGGAAAGCATGTTTCGTGAGGTGCGCAAGCCAATAGCCACTGCGCCCGACACCGCTGATGTTGACGGGGAGGAAGAAGTAGAGGAGCAATTTTTGGTAACGCTGCAACCCAAAACTGAGGAGGAAATGGCGGCCGAGGCAGCCAACTTTTTGCTCAGCCTGCGCAAGCGAAAATTTGAGCTGCTCACAGGCGATATTGATGCGGCCTTCGGCAGCAACGATGCGCTGAAGGTGGCGCTTACCGAGCTAAATAAAATGGAGCGCAGCTGCCTGTCGCTCTTTGTGGGCAAGCGCACCACATCGCAGCGCACGTACCACTACGATGTGGCACCGGCGGCGGTAATGGATAGCTACCCGCTGTTCAAGTTTTCCGAAAAAAACGGCGTGCAAAATATGGACGCGCAGGGAAGCACCGTTGCGCTTGATGTGCAACCCGAAGACAAGTACGCCGGAGCAAAAACTTCGCCCGTGCAAAAAGATGATGCTGCCCTTAAAATGCGCCTGCCCGATGTGGCGCAGGTGCGCCTGCTCAACGGCAGCAGTGAGCTATACCGAGGTCGATTTTGGGTGCACCAAAATGGAAAGGTGGTAAATGTGAGATTTGAACAATTTTTTGATAAAGAGATAAACTAAAAAGATAAAAGGATAAATGCGCTACGCGCGATAAAGGGATAAAATTTTATCGCTTTATCTTTTTATCGCGAAGCGTTTATCTGCACAATTTTTATGTCCCGAAAATTACTAAACGAAGAGCTTGGTCGCGTAAGCGCCGAAGAGTTTAAGCAGCAGGTCAAGCGACCTGTTGCTTTGGTTTTGGACAATGTGCGCAGCCAGCACAACATTGGCGCGGCATTTCGCACCGCCGATGCCTTTGCCATTCGCGAGGTTATTTTGTGCGGCATTTGCGCCACGCCGCCCAACGCCGAAATACATAAGTCGGCATTGGGGGCCGAAAACACAGTGGCTTGGCGCTACTTTGAAACCACCCTGCAAGCCGCGCAGCAGCTGAAAAACGAAGGCTACGAATTAGTTGCCGTGGAGCAAGCGGAAAATAGCGTTATGCTCAACAAATTTACGCCTACAGAAAAACCTTGCGCGCTGATTTTCGGCAACGAGGTGCGCGGCGTAGCGCAGGAGGTGGTGAACGAATGCAGCCGCTGCGTAGAAATTCCGCAGTACGGCACCAAGCACTCCCTCAACGTAAGCGTGAGCATTGGCGTGGCGCTGTGGGAGGTGTGTAGGTAAGCTTACTTCAGCGTCCACACGCAGCTGTCGGTTAGCTGCTGCTTGCCCGATTTTCCTTCCACCTTTACTTCGTTGCTTCCTTTTGCAAGGGTAACGCCGCTCCACACCATGCGCCCAAGCGAATCTTTTTTCTGCTTGCCTATTTTTTTACCGTTAATGTAAAGCGTGGCCTCGGGCAGGTTGGTGTAAACCTTTACATCGGTTTGCGCCTGCGTGCGCTCGGTAAATCGGCGACTGCTGATGTAAATCATGGGCTCGGGATTCCAGTTGGCCTTGTAAAAAAAGAAGGCGTCCTTTTTCGTTTTGCGGTCGTAGGTTAGCAGTCCCTTGTCGTTTATGCCGTCCGTGTCGCCCTCGTTGCGCAGGTACGATTGAAAATCGGCGAACAGCCAAATAAACTTTGCCCACAGGTAGGGGCGCTGTGCAAAGGCCTCCCAGTTGCCCTCGTGGCAGTAATTTTGCGCCTC
>JAITVR010000058.1 GCA_031285695.1 Prevotellaceae bacterium | reverse complement strand
ACTTGCTTTGATAAAACATAATCCTTTTTTTCGTCGCAAAGGTACTTGTATAAGTTGATGATTCGTACGGCAAACGCAAATGACTTTTTCTGTATCACATTCTCCGTTTTCATCATTTTTTTAATTTTTAATTCCTAATTTTTAATTAAAGAAAGTACTTCTTTCGCTATATCATTTGCTGCGTTGGTGGTGGCCAGCGCGCCAATGTTGTTTGATAACTCCTGCAAGCGCTGTGCATCTTCAAGCACCTTTAGCGCAATGGGGATAAGGTTTTCCACCGCTTCGCTGTCGGGTACTAAAATGGCGGCGTTCTTCCGTACCAGCGCCATGGCGTTGGCGGTTTGGTGGTCCTCCGCCACGTTGGGCGAGGGCACCAGTATGCAGGGCTTGCGCACCACGCACAGCTCCGAAATGGTGCCTGCACCGGCGCGCGAAATAACCAAATCGGCAGCGGAAAGCGCGTAGTCCATGCGCTTGATGAAGGGCATTACCTTCACGTTTTTGCAGTCGCAGGTTTCTAACTTTTTGCGAACGCTTGCCTCGTATATTTCGCCAATTTGCCAAATAATTTGCAGGTTGTGCGCGGCAGCAATATCGTTTGCGTGGCGCAGCACGCTTAGGTTTAGGGTGCGTGCGCCAAGGCTTCCGCCCACTATAAGTATTGTCTTTTTGTTGGGCTCCAAGCCAAACTCCATCAAGGCTTCGCTGCGCAGCTGGGCTACCTTTCCCAAATCCTGACGAACGGGATTTCCGGTAAAGATTATTTTCGGTGCAGGAAAAAAGCGTGACATGCCATCGTACGCCACGCACACCTTTTTGGCGCGCTTGGCCAGCAGCTTATTCGTTAGGCCGGCGTAGGAGTTTTGCTCCTGTATAAGCGTTGGAATTCCCTTGTTCTGCGCGCTCCACAGCGTGGGTGCGCTGGCGTATCCGCCTACGCCCACCACCACATCGGGCTTGAAGTCGGAGATGATTTTGGAGGCGCGCCGCACGCTTTTGAGCAGCTTAAGGGGTACGCTCAAATTTTGGCTTGATAGCATGCTGCGCTTGATGCCAATAATTGGCAAGCCGACTATTTGGTAGCCTGCGGCGGGAACTTTTTCCATTTCCATTTTGCCCTCGGCGCCTACAAATAGAATTTCGATGCTGCTGTCGATTTGCTTCAGCGCATTGGCTATGGATATGGCGGGGAAGATGTGGCCACCTGTGCCGCCGCCGCTGATGATGATACGCTTGCCCATATCAATTAAAAATTAAGAATTAAAAATTAGGAATTAAATTTGCTTCTTATTGTAAAGATATTTGTACGAAGTTGATAACTCGTATCCTGTATTACGCTACTCCACATCATCATTTTTTTAATTTTTAATTCTTAATTTTTAATTACTATTTGCTCCTGTTCATTGCTTGCTGCCTCTAATTTTGCTTTGCGCAGGGCTTCTTTTTCTTCGGCTTCGGTTTGGCTGCGGCTTACGCTGAGCAGTATGCCAAACATTACGCAGGTAATAATGAGCGACGAACCGCCTTGGCTAATGAAGGGCAGGTTTTGTCCCGTTACGGGTGTAATGCCGGTGGATACGCACATGTTGACCAGCGCCTGTAGCATTACCTGCGTGCTGATGCCAATGGATAGCAGGGTGGGGAAGAAGCGTGTGGACTTTTTGGCCATTACGCCCACGCGGTACAGCACAATGAGGTAGCACAGTATAACAATGCAGGCAAACAGCACGCCGTACTCCTCCACCACAATGGCAAACACAAAATCGCTGAAGGCCTCGGGTAGGCGGTAGCGCATGGTGCTGTTGCCGGGCCCCTTGCCCCACAGTAGGCCGCCGGAGGCAATGGCTTTTTTGGCAAAATCGGACTGCGTAGGTTGCAGCGTTTTTTTGTCGGTATCCTCTTTTTTCTCCTCCTGCCAGGTAAAAATTCGTCCGTAGATGGTTTGCAGGCGCGTTTTGCTCACAATTTTGTAGCCGGTGGCAAGGGCGCCCGTAATTTGCTCCCTCTTTGCGCGCTTAGCGTCAACTTGGTCGTCAATAATTTTGGTTAGAAACAGCGCGGGAGCAAGCAAGGCTACTGCCAAACCTACGGTTACCACCAAATGCTTGATGCGCACGCGCCCAATAAACATCATGATGAAGCAGGTAAGGCCAAGCACCGCTGCGGTAGAAAAGTTGGATAAAAATATGAGTCCGCAGGTGGCAAGCACAGGTAAAAGTATTTTGATGTAACCTTTTTTCCAACCCTCGTGAATGACGTCTTGATTGACGGTAAGCAGCCTTGCTACGTAAATAATGAGGGCAACCTTGGCTATTTCGGCAGGCTGAAAGCCAAAGAGCGAGCGCACCGCCTGGTTGTAGCTGCGCCCCATAATGAGCATGAGCAGCAGCAGCCCAATGCTAATCCAAAAACCGGCTTGCGCTGCGCCCATAAACAGGGTAGAGGGCAGGCGCGAAATGAAGTACAGCACGCCAAAGCCCACCACCAAAAACATGAGCTGCTTGAGGAAGTAGCTAAAGGGCGCTACCTCGGCACGCGCTGCCAGCGCCGCGGTGGACGAAAACACTACCAGCAACGAAAAGACGGATAGCAGCATTACTACCAGCCAAATCATCTTATCGCCCTTAAAGTAGCGGTCTATGTTATCTAACTTGCTCATTCGTTACAGCGTTTAAGATTGTTTGATGCTTCGCGTTTGATGCTTGTTTGATGCGCTTCGCGCGTTAAAAAACAACTTCAAACTATCTCAAACAATTTTAAAACTATCTTTAAACATGCATTACAACTTCTTCACTGCTTCCTTAAACTGCTTGCCTCTGTCCTCGTAGCTTTGAAAAAGGTCGAAGCTGGCGCAGGCGGGTGAGAGCAGCACCGTGTCGCCCTTTTCGCCGAGGCTGTAGGCGGCCTTTACGGCTGCCTCGGCGCTTTGCGTATCTACAATAGTATCGACTATGCTGCCAAAGGCGGCGTGTATTTTGCTATTGTCCACGCCAAGGCACACAATGGCTTTGACCTTGAGGCGAACGAGCTCCGAGAGCTCGCTGTAGTCGTTGCCCTTGTCCTTGCCGCCCACAATCCACACGGTGGGGGTGGTCATGCTTTCGAGGGCGTACCAGGTGGAGTTGATGTTGGTGGCCTTGCTATCGTTTACAAACAGCATGCCGCCCACCTTTAGCACGGGCTCTAAGCGGTGCTCAATGCTTTTGAAGCTGCTTAGGCTTTGGCGAATGGTTTCCTTGCGTATGCGCAGCGCCTGTCCGGCAATGGTAGCCGCCATGGAGTTGTAGAGGTTGTGCTTGCCCTTGAGCGATAGCTCGCCTGCCAGCATTTCGAAGGTGTCGTTGTGGTACATAGAGGTAAGTTTGTTATCGTTTAAAAAAGCTCCGTTGTTCGATGTGCGATGCTCGATATGCGATGTGCGACTTACATTTTCGCATATCGCATGTCGCGTGTCGCATGTCTTGTTCATGCTAAAAGGCACTACTTGCGCCTGTACATTGGCTTCTGCCAAATATTTTGTGCTCAGCTCATCGTCGGCGCAGTAGATGAAGGTGCCGTTGGCGTCCATATTTTGCGCTATGCGCAGCTTTGAGCGGGCGTAGCTTTCCAGCTTATAGTCGTACCTATCTAAGTGGTCGGGCGTAATGTTGAGCAGTATGGCAACATCGGCCTTGAACGTGTACATGTTATCGAGCTGAAAGGAGCTTAGCTCCAGCACGTAGTAGTCAAAGTTTTCGGTGGCTACCTGCAGGGCAAAGCTTTTACCAATGTTGCCGCCCAAGCCCACGTTGAACCCCGCCTGCTGTAGCATGTAGTATAGTAGCGAGGTGGTGGTGGTTTTGCCGTTGCTGCCGGTTATGCACACCATTTTTGCGCTGGTGTAGCGGCCGGCAAACTCTATTTCGGACAAAATAGGGGTGCCTGCGGCTACGAGCTGCTGCACCAAGGGCGCGGTGTCGGGTATGCCGGGACTTTTTACCACCTCGTGGGCGTTGAGGATAAGCGCTGGGGTGTGCCCGCCCTGCTCGTAGGGCACGCCGTAGCGCTGTAGCTGGGCGGCGTACTCGGGCTTTATCGTCCCCATGTCCGATAAAAAGACCTCGTAACCCTGCTTAAGCCCCAGCACTGCCGAGCCTACGCCGCTTTCGCCGCCACCAAGTATGACTAAACGCTTGTTCAATTAAAAATTAAGAATTAAAAATTAAAAATTTTGCCTGTTGTCACTCAGCCCTGCTGCCACGTCATTGCGAGGGTATTTCCCGAAGCAATCTCAACATCGGGCTTGAGATTGCTTCGTTGCTCGTTCCTCGCGCCTCGCAATGACGTGGGCGAGCGTAAGCGCATAACCCCGAGTATAATTACCCTCTTTTTCCTGTTGTCATTGCGGGCTTGACCCGCAATCTTCAGCCGGGAGATACCGCGTCAAGCGCGGTATGACAGCGTGAAACCTTTGCTTCGTTGCTCGTTCCTCGCGCCTCGCAATGACGTGGGCGAACGTAAGCGCATAACCCCGAGTATAATTACCCTCTTTTGCCCTTGCAGGACTTCCTGCAAGTGACATTTTGTCATGTTTACCTCTTGCCGAACTTTCTGCAAGCTGCTTTTTGCCCTCTTTTGCCCTTGCTGCACCTTCTGCAAGTCGATTTTTGCCCTCTTTGTCGTTTGCAGAGCTTTCTGCAAGCTGCTTTTTACCCTCTTTGTCGTTTGCAGAAGCTTCTGCGGCTGACATTTTGTCATCTTTACCTCTTGCAGAGCTTCTGCAAGCCGCCTTTTACCCCTCTATCTCCCCCTTCTTCGTCATTGCGAGCGAAGCGAAGCAATCTCAAGTTGGTAGGAGATTGCTTCGTCGTACCTCCTCGCAATGACGTGGTGCTACCTCACCTTCAACGTTAGTATGGCCGTAATGGCCAGCAGCGCCGCCACAATCCAAAAGCGCACCACAATTTTGGCCTCGGGCAGGGGCTTGTAGGGCTTTTGCATAAGCGCTTTGATGCTGCCATCGCCCGGCTTTTGAAAGTGGTGGTGCAGGGGCGACATTTTGAATATGCGCCGCCCCTCGCCGTACTTGTGCTTGCTGTACTTAAAGTAGGCTGTTTGCAGAATTACCGACAGGCTTTCGACAAAAAAGATGCCGCATAGTATGGGAATCAACAGCTCTTTGCGTATTACAATGGCAAAAACGCCAATGATGCCGCCCAGCGCCAAGCTGCCCGTGTCGCCCATAAATACCTGCGCGGGGTAGGTGTTGTACCACAAAAAGCCTATGAGCGCCCCTATCACTATGGCCATAAATATAACCAGCTCGCCCGAGCCCGGAATGTACATTATTTGCAGGTAGTCGGCGTAAATTATGTTGTTTGAAAGGTAGGCCAGTATGCCCAGCGTAATGCCTATAATGATGGATACGCCCGAGGCCAGCCCGTCCATGCCATCGGTAAGGTTGGCGCCGTTGCTCACCGCCGCTATGATGAATATGGTAACGAGCATAAAAATGAGCCAGCCCACATCTTGCTTGTGCTCGCCAAAAAAATCGGGCACCAGCATGGTGTAGTCAAACTCGTTGTTTTTGAAAAATGGAATGGTGGTGGTAGTGCTCTTGTGCGGTGCGCTGAGCCTTTGGGTTTCAGCTTTCAGGTTTCTGATTTCAGATTTTCCTTCGCTCGAGCTCCCCTGTGTGTCGGCTTGTGCGTAATTTGAAATTTGGAATTTGAAATCAGGAATCCTTTCCTGCACGGTAAAGGTATCGCCCTTGTACAGTATAAGGCTCACAATAACGCCTATGCCTACCTGCCCAATGATTTTGAATTTGCCCTGTAGCCCTGCCTTATTCTTTTTAAAAACCTTGATGTAATCGTCCAAAAAACCAAGCGTGCCCAGCCACACGGTGCTAATAATCATGAGCCAGGTGTACATGTTGGTAAGGTCGGCCAGCAGCAGCGTGGGTACCAGTATGCACAGCAGTATAATGATGCCGCCCATGGTGGGGGTTCCCTTTTTTTGCAGCTGCCCCTCAATGCCGAGGTCGCGAATTTCTTCGCCTATGAGCATTTTTTGCAGCCGCCCAATAATGCGCTTGCCAAACACCAAGCCCATAATGAGCGCCAGCAGCACGCCCACCCCCGCCCTAAAGGAGAGGTAGTTTATCAGTCGCTCGCCCGGAAAATCGTAGAGCGAACCAAGGTGGTTGATTAAGTGGTACAGCATAGCTTTTTTAGTTTACAAGTTTACAGTTTACGAGTTAACCGTTTTTTGTGTAAACTTGTTAACTTGTAAACTGTAAACTTTTTTATTTCTCGAGTTCTTTAAACATGGTGCGTAAAGTTTCCTTATCGTCAAAGTGGTGCTTTTCGTTGCCAATAATTTGGTAGTTTTCGTGCCCCTTGCCGGCTACCAGTATTATATCATCTTTGCCGGCCATCATTACCGCCGTTTTTATAGCCTCGCGGCGGTCGGTAATGGTAAGCGTTTTTTTGCGCGCCGTAATGCTAACGCCCTCGTACATTTCTGCCAAAATATCCTCGGGCTTTTCGTTGCGCGGGTTGTCGCTGGTAAGTATGGTGGTATCGCTATTTTCCGTTGCCACTTTTGCCATAATGGGGCGCTTGGTTCGGTCGCGGTTGCCGCCGCAGCCCACCACGGTTATCAGCTTTTGCCCGCCAATGCGCAGCCGGTTGATGGTTTCTATTACGTTTACCAGCGCATCGGGTGTGTGCGCGTAGTCCACTATGGCGGTAGTGCCCGTGGCGGATTTTACGTACTCAAACCTTCCCGCCACCGAGTGCAGCGTGCTTATGATGCGCAGCACCTCCTCCTTTTTTGCGCCGAGCAAAATGGCTGCACCGTATATGGCGCAAAGGTTGTAGGCGTTGAAATCGCCAATGAGCGTTGTCCAAAATTCTGTACCGTTAATGTCCAGCAGCATGCCGTCTAAGTGCTGCTCCACTATGCGGCACTTAAAGTCCGAGAGCGTGTAAAGCCCGTAGGCGCTTACCTTGGCGCGGGTGTTTTGCACCATTACTCGCCCGTTTTTTTCGTCCACGTTGGTCAGCGCAAAGGCTTGGGGCGGCAGCTCGTCAAAGAATTTTTTCTTTGCTTTAAGATATTCCTCAAAGGTTTTGTGGTAGTCTAAGTGGTCGTGCGTAAGGTTGCTGAATATGCCGCCTACAAAGTGCAGCCCCTCAATGCGGCGTTGCACCACAGCGTGTGAGCTCACCTCCATAAAGCAGTAGGTGCAGCCGCAGTCCACCATTTCGCGCATAATTTTTTGCAGCGTAATGGCGTCGGGCGTTGTGTGGGTCGATTCCACTACTTTTTCATCAACTATGTACGATACCGTAGAAATTAAGCCAACCTTGTGGCCTAAGGCTTTGAACAGCTTGTAGAGTAGGGTGGCGGTGGTAGTTTTTCCGTTGGTTCCCGTTATGCCCACCAGCTTTAATTCAGTAGAAGGATTGCCGTAAAACGTAGCGGTAGCTTGCCCTAAAGCTATGTCGCTGCTTTTTACTACTGCGTAGCACACTGCGGGCAAAAGCTCCGAGGGCAGCTGCTCGCAAATGATGGCAGCAGCGCCTTTTGCAATGGCATCGGCAATGAAGGTGTGCCCATCAACCTGCGTGCCGCGCATGGCCACAAAGCACTGCCCGGCGCAGGCCTCGCGGCTATTTACCCCAATGGAGGAAATGTCAACCTGCGCGCTGCCGTGCACGGAAAGTGCGTTTATGTGCTGTAGTATATTTTCGAAAAACATAAAATTATTTACTATTTTTTCATCTACCATTTACCATTTTTTTCGCGTGCGTAGGCTTGTGCGCAAATTGTAAATTGTCAAATTGTCAATCATTATAGCTTAGCGCCAATGCCACCACATCACCCTCGCTGTACGTGCTGCCGGGCATAGGCGACTGACTTTTTATGGTTCCTTTTCCCGAAAATCGAACTTTTAATCCTGCATTTTCAAGTAAAAAAATGGCGTCCTGCAAGCCCATGTTTTGCACGTTGGGCACAAGATTTTGCACCACTCCGCGATTATTTATTGCTATCATGTCTTTTTGCTGCTCGGTGCTTACCCACTCGCTTGGCTCTACATCGTTTTTTGCCGAAATATCAAGAGCGGCAAGCACTTTTTGCAGCGCGCTGTACTGTCCGCTTTTGCTGTACGGCGCTTCGGCAATGGGCAGCTTTGTGGTAATTGGCGCGTGCCAATCAATGGAGCGCGCGTACACTTTTTCGGCAATTTCTTTAAACGCAGGCGCGGCAATGGCTCCGCCAAACGATTTGTTGTACGTGTCGTAAGTTTTGAACACCACAATGCAGCTGTACTTGGGCGCATCGGCGGGAAAGTAGCCGGCAAACGAGGCCAACTTTTGGTTGGTGTAGCCCGCGCGCCCCTCGGCAATGTGCGCCGTTCCGGTTTTTCCGGCAATTTTAAACGAGGTGCTTTGCGCCCTTTTGGCGGTACCTTTTTCTACCACCGCAAGCAGCATTTGCTGTAGCTTTTCCACAGTTTTTTGCGAGCAAATGCTGGCGTGTATGGTTTGCGTTTCAAACTTTTTTACCACCTCGCCGCTTTGCCTAATTTCTTTCAAAAAACGCGGGTGCACCATGGCGCCGTTGTTGGCCACAGCGTTGTACAGCGTGAGGGTTTGCAGGGGCGTAATTTCGAGCTCGTAGCCAATGCTCATCATGGCCAGCGTGAGCCCCGAAAATTCATCGGCCGACTTGATGAGCGGCGTGGTGCCGCGCTGTCCGTGCAGCATGTCAAAGTTGACAATTTCCTTAAATTTTAAGGCCTCAATGCGCTCCGCAAAATCTTTTTGGTTTTCCTTCGTTTTGTAAATTTCTTTTGCCAGCTTAATCGTTCCTACGTTCGACGATTTTTCAAAAACCTGCTGCACGCTTAGCCTTCCGCCGCGTGAGCCTTCGTCCTCAAAGGTTTTTTCGTACAGCTTTACCTTGCCGTTTTCGGTGTTTACCGAGTCGGTAAGCTTCAAGCCTTTTTCGAGCATAATGATGAACGAGGCGAGCTTGAAGGTTGACCCCGGGTCCTTGCGGTAGTGCAGCGCGTAGTTTTCTTCCTCTACAATGCTTTCTTTATCCTTCGCTTTTTTCTTGTTTACAATGGCGCGCACCTCGCCCGTTTTTACCTCCATAATTACGGCTGTGCCCCACTCCAAATCGGGGTTTTTCGCTAAGCTCGATTTGATTACACTCTCCGCCATTTCCTGCATATCCACATCAATGGTGCTCACAATATCGCAGCCGTCCACCGGCTCTACCTGCGGCGTGCTGCTAATGGGAATCCATGTGGTGGTGTACTCCATGAGCTCCATGCCGGGCTTGCCCGCCAGCTCTTTGTTGTAGTATTCTTCCATGCCGCTGGTTCCGTTTCCCTCATAGTTAGTGCGGCCTACGGTGTTGCGCGCCATGCTTTCGATGGGGTGAATGCGGCGTATTTTTTGGTCAATAATTAGCCCTCCGCGGTTGGGGTGATTGCGCAAAATGGGCAATTCTTTCAGCTCCTTCAGCACAACGTAATCCACGTCTTGTCGCAGTAGCGGACGGTTTCTAAAAGTTTTTCCACGGCGGTCGTTCATCGCTTTTTGCCGGTCGGTTTTCAGCTCTTTGGCGTACTCCTGCGCCGTTTTTTCTTTCAAAATAGCTGACAAACCTGCCGCCAAAGTATCTACATTTGGGTTAAATATTTTGTCGGTTAATCCGTTTGCTCTTAAATCGTTAAAGAGTCTGTACTTGTATATCGAAGTAGCCAAAAGTCGGCCATCGTGCGCCACAATGTTGCCGCGGTTGGCCAGTATTA
>JAITVR010000017.1 GCA_031285695.1 Prevotellaceae bacterium | reverse complement strand
ATGGAGTAACGCATGGCTACATTTACGAAATTGGCGGAAATGCAGCCAGCAACGCGCAGTTCTACGTTACCGACAGCACGCGCCACTTTTTGCGCGGCTCGCTATACTTCAACACGCACCCTAACGTTGACTCGCTACAACCTGTAATAGAGTACATTACAGAAGATATTTACCACCTGATAGAAACCACAAAGTGGCAGTAAGCTTTGCTCAACACGCTTCTACATATCAATGAGAGCAACGGATTGCAAGTAGTTGTGGCTGAATTTTCGGAGATAAAAAACTCGCTTCTGCAAACATTTTACTCCACTCAAGAGCAGCAGGAATTTGAAGTACTCAGCAGCGAAAAACGCCAAGCAGAGCGCGCTGCCACGCTGTTTTTACTGCACGATTTTTTTGGCATAAAAAATGCGCTGCATCATCACTCCGGCGGCGCTCCTTACCTTGCCGAAAGCAACGTAAATATTAGCATTTCGCACACGCAAAAGATAGTTGCCATTGCGCTGCACCCCACACAAAAAGTAGGCGTTGACGTTGAAAATACGCAGCGAAATTTTGGGTGCGTAGCCGCACGTTTTCTGTCCGATAAAGAAAAGGAATTTTGCACAACACAAACACTGCAATGCCTTGCGTGGTGCGCAAAAGAAACGATTTTTAAAATTGCAAACGAGCAAGGTGTTGACTTTGCTTCGCAAATAATTTTAGAAAAATTTGAGGAGAAAAATGAAGGAGAAATTCTCGCACATTTTTTTGGAAAAGAAAAAAATAAAAGCTGCAATTTGCGCTACCACCTAATAGGCAACAGGGCACTTACCTACTGCATTTCCTAAACTTTTTTGGTAAGCTTTTCCACCGCATTCGTCAGCACCACAAATTCCGCCACGCCCAAACGTTCGGGGCGCAAATCCAAAAGTGCGTGTTCAAGTTTTTGCTCGCCCAGCAAAGGTTTTAGCGAATTGCGAATAGTTTTTCGCCGCTGGTTAAAAGTAGTTTTTACCACCTGCTTAAACAATTTTTCATCGCAATCAAGCTTATCAACCTCGTTTCGCACCAAGCGAATTACTGCCGATTTTACCTTTGGCGGCGGCGAAAAAACATTTTCGTGCACCGTAAAAAGGTACTCAATATCGTAGTACGCCTGCAGCAGCACGCTTAGTATGCCGTAGGTTTTGGTGCCTGGTTTTTCAGCCAAACGCTCCGCCACTTCCTTTTGCAGCATGCAAACAACTTCGGGCACGCTATTTTTGCAATCCAGTATTTTGAAAAAAATTTGCGACGAAATATTGTAGGGAAAATTGCCGATTACGCAAAATTTATCAGCAAAAATTTTGGACAAATCCATGCGCAAAAAATCGCCAAACATCAATCGGGGCGTGAGCTCCGGAAAGTGCTGCTTCAAATATTCCACCGACTCGCCGTCCACCTCGGCAGCGTATAAATTTATATCATTACGCTTGAGCAAAAACTGCGTAAGCACGCCTGTTCCGGGGCCAACCTCCAGCACATCGGGCGCAGCTGCAGCCAAGCTTTGCGCTATGCGTTCGGCAATACTGAGGTCGGTCAAAAAATGTTGACCAAGATGCTTTTTTGCTCTAACAAAATTCATGGCTCAAAGATACAAAAAATCCGTACCTTTGCACGCATGTCAAATTTTCTCAACAAAACATTTAAAGTCGTAAATCTCGGCTGCAAGCTCAACTTTGCCGAGGCTTCCACCATTGCACGGCAGCTCTCCGAAATGGGTTTTGTACACGCTTCCGCAAAAAACAGCGCGGATATTTACGTAGTAAACACCTGCGCTGTAACCGAGCAATCGGAGAAAAAATGCAGGCAAGCCATTCGCAAATTATCGAAAGAAAACAACAACACAACTATTTGCGTTACAGGCTGTTACTCGTCGATAAAGCCTTTTGAAGTGGAGCAAATGCCCGAGGTAAATTTGGTAGCAGACAAGGGAGAAATTGCGCAAAAAATTGGCGAATATTTTTCCGCGCAGCCAACTTTCAATGCGCAACTCTCAACTCTCAACTTTTTTTCCGCCTACTCCTCCGGCGACCGCACACGCTCATTTCTCAAGGTGCAGGACGGCTGCGATTACCACTGCGCCTACTGCACAGTGCCGCTAGCGCGCGGCGCAAGTCGAAATATTTCCGTTGAAAAAATTGTGGCGCAAGCGCAAAAAATTGCAGCGCAAGGCGTGCACGAAATCATTATAACCGGCGTAAACATTGGCGATTTTGGCAAATCAACCAACGAAAATTTTTACCAACTCGCGCAAGCATTGGAAAAAGTTGAGGGAATTTCGCGCTACCGCATTTCGTCCATTGAGCCGAATTTGCTTACCAACGAAGTAATAGATTTTGTTGCCGCTTCGCAAAAAATTTTGCCACACTTTCACATTCCGCTACAGGCCGGAAACAACCGCGTGCTGGGGCTTATGCGCCGCCGCTACACGCGCGAATTATTTGCCGAAAGGCTGCAAAGCATTCGCAAAAAAATGCCGTTGGCGTTCATCGGCGTTGATGTAATTGTTGGTTTTCCCACCGAAACTGACGAAGAATTTGAGGACGAATATAACTTTTTGAAAACGCTGCAACCCGCGTATCTACACGTTTTTCCGTACTCTAAGCGTCCCAATACTCCGGCTGCGGAAATGGAGCAAGTGCCGCATGTGAAAATTACCGAGCGCGCAAAACGCTTAGGTGAATTGTGCGAAAATTTACACGCTGATTTTTACAAAAAAAATGTAGGACAAAATGCCAACGTTCTTTTTGAAAGCACGCGCAAAAACGGCATGATGTTTGGCTTTTCCGAGAATTACATCAAAGTTGCGCTGCCGTACTCCGCTGAGCTGGTAAATAAAATTGTGAAGGTAAAGCTGACAAATATTAGCAGCGAAGGTTACATGCTGTGCGAGATTTTGTAAGGTTACGCCATCGCACTTTTTTCGAGCAACACATTATTAATAAGCTGCTTAAGTTCGTTTTCATCGCTCTTTTTGCACACCATCAGCACATCGTTGGTGTCCACCACCAAGTAGCCGTCCAAATCTTGCAGCACTACCAACTTTCCGGAGGGCGTGTGCACCAAGCTGTTGCTCACGTTGTCTAGCGCAATGCTGCTCCTCAGTAGCGCGTTATTTTTTTCATCTTTTTCCGATTGCAGGTAAAGCGAAGTCCACGTACCCAAATCAGACCAACCAAAATCGGCGCAAATTACGTGCACGTTATCCGATTTTTCCATCACGCCGTAGTCAATCGAAATGGCCTTGCACTCGGCGTAAGTATCGAGGATAAATTGTGGCTCACTGCTTGTGTAGTAAGTATTTTCGCCACTTTTAAACAGGCGACTTACCTCGGGCAAGTGGGCTTCAAACGCCGATTTTATGCTCTGCAAAGTCCACACAAAAATGCCGGAGTTCCAAAAAAATTCACCGCTATCGACAAAAACTTTTGCCATTTCCACGTTGGGTTTTTCGGTAAAAGTTTTCACCTTGCAAATCTCTTTTTCCCGAGCTTCCTCAACGGTTTCCATGATTTGAATGTAGCCGTAACCCGTTTCGGGACGGCTGGGTTTTATGCCAATGGTTACCAAATTTTCGCCCTGTTCGGCAAATTTCATCGCTTTTTTTAGCGTGCTTTCAAACTCCGCTTCGTTCAAAATTAAATGGTCCGAAGGCGCAACCACCACCGTTGCATTTGGATTTTTTTTGAGCAACTTATACGTTGCGTAAGCTATGCAGGGTGCGGTGTTGCGGCGAAGTGGCTCAAGTAAAATATTTTCCTCTTTTACCAACGGAAGCTGCTCCATCACCAGCTCTTTGTAGCTTTGACTCGTTACCACCACTATGTTTTCGGGAGAAATAATTTTGGTCAATCGGTCAAAAGTTTGCTGAATAAAAGTGCGGCCAACGCCCAAAACATCTAAAAATTGCTTGGGTTTTGCGTTGCGGCTAAGCGGCCAAAAGCGGCTACCAACGCCGCCTGCCATGATAATTCCGTAGGTTGTATTTTGCATTATTTAAAGCGAATCGGGTTAAAAAATACGTATCTTTGCGCTGAGCACAAACACAAATATACTACTTTTTTTGCAAACAAAATTTTGCCATGGACATTGAAGAAGTACGCGAATACTGCATTGCAAAAAACGGCGTAACGGAGAGCTTTCCGTTCGACGACACGGCGCTGGTTTTTAAGGTGTGCGACAAAATGTTTGCGCTGCTCTCCATTGATGATGACGCTTGGCTTAACCTCAAGTGCGAGCCCGAAAAAGCCATTGAATTGCGCGAGCAGTTTTCGGAAGTTACGCCGGGTTTTCACATGAACAAAAAAATGTGGAACACCATACAAATAAAAAGCGCGCTACCCCACTCGCTCATTTACGAATGGATTGACGATTCGTACAAGCTTGTGGTGGCAAAGCTGACTAAAGCGCAGCGCGCTGAGCTGCTTTTAAACTCTCAAAATAACGAATAATTTTCACCGTTATGAAAAAACTTTTTTCGCTTCTACTGCTTGCCGGCATTAGCTTTTCGCTCTTTGCGCAGGGCATTCAGCAGCCTGTAAAATGGACGGCTGCTGCACAAAAAAATTCAGAAAACGAAGTCGAGCTGCAGCTAACGGCAAGCATCGAAAACCCGTGGATTGTATATTCGGTCAACGTTCCCGAAGATGGTCCAATGCCCATTTCCATTACGCTTGAGCCAAGCAGCAGCTACAAAATTTCGGGAAATCTTGTTGAAGTAAATCAGCCGAAAGAAAAGTACGATGCGATGTTTGAGATGAACGTAAAGTATTTTTCAAAAGAAATAAAATTAACACAACTTCTTAGTATTCAAGGCGTTGCGAAAGAAATAAAAGGCAGCATAGAGTACCAATGCTGCAATGATAAGGAGTGCCTTTTGTTCAACGATGATTTTTCGGTGCAAATAAATTCCGTTGGCGAGCAAGCGGAAACGGAATGCTGCGCGCCCGAAATTGCTTCAGCACCCAACATTGTTCCACAGGAAATTATTTTACCAACCGCAGAAAAAACTTCGAAAAGCGAAGACAACTCAATGCTTACGTTCTTCTTATTAGCCCTGCTGGCGGGCTTTGCAGGCGTGCTTACGCCTTGCGTTTTTCCCATGCTGCCCATGACAATTTCGTTTTTTATGCGCGGACAAAGTCGCAGCAAAGGAGTTCGCAAAGCCGTTGTTTTCGGTCTGTCCATTGTGTTCATATACACCGCTATTGGC
>JAITVR010000252.1 GCA_031285695.1 Prevotellaceae bacterium | reverse complement strand
GACCTTAAGGGCTACGAGGGCGTCTTTAAGCAGGATAAGGCAATGGGCGGCGTAGGGCACAGAATAAATATTGGTGGAAAATCGTACCTGAAAAGTTCGGCGGCGGTTATTTATACGCGAAACGATATTTACAGCGAAGACATGTTTCGCGATGGGAGCCGAAAGCCAACCTCCGACATGGAAAACTCGAACTACAACCTGACCTTTGAAACGTACCTCAACACCAAGTTCAGCGCAGCGCACACCAACCGCACGGGCGTAAGCGCCACCGGTCTGTTTTACGATTTAGATTACTGGGGCTCGGACGGCTTACGCTCGGGAGTTGACGGCGACATGAAGCACTACTCCGAAAGCAGCGGCAGCACGGCAACATTTTCGGCCTTCAGCCAGTCGTCATTTCGCCTAAGCAACCAGCTTACGGCCAACGTGGGGCTGCATGCCAGCTACTTTCAGCTCAACAAAAAAGGAAACGTTGAACCCCGCGCAAGCATTCGCTGGCAAACATTTCCTAAGCACGCCTTTTCGCTGGCCTACGGCATGCACAGCCGCCGCGAAAACACCGACTACTACTTTGTGCAAACACCCGAAACAGGCAGCAAGCTTGTAAACAAAAATTTAGACCTTGCCAAAGCGCACCACTTGGTTTTATCCTATGATTGGTCTATCTCCGAGCACCTGCGCTTCAAGGTCGAGCCGTACTTTCAGTACCTCTACGATATTCCTGTAGAAGCAGGCACGCCCATGTCCATGGTCAACTACCGCGACTTTTGGATGATGCACGCCTTGGTAAGCAAGGGCGAAGGCAAAAACTACGGTATTGACCTTACGCTTGAGCGCTACCTGCACAACGGCTGGTACTACCTCGTTACCGGCTCGCTATTCGAGAGCAAGTACACCGGCGGCGATGGCGTGTGGCGCAACACCCGCCTCAACCGCAACTTTGTGCTCAACGCCTTGGGCGGAAAAGAGTGGAAAATAAAGGACAAAAATATTTTGAGCCTCAACCTCCGCTTTGCCTTCATGGGTGGCGAACGCTACACGCCCGTAAACGAGGCGGCAACCGAGGCCGCGCACGACCTTGTGTACGACGATGCTCGCAGCTTCGATGCACAGCTCGACCCGCAGCTGCTCGCGCACTTTACCATAAGCTACAAGCTCAACCGCGACAGGCTGGCGCACACCTTCTCGCTGCAAATGATAAACGTTACGGGTGCCGAGGATTTCAACGGCTTTAGGTACAACGGCCTTACCAACCGTGCCGAAAAAAGCATGGGTGCCATTTCCATACCCAACATTAGCTACAAGATAGAGTTTTAGCAGTAGCAAGTTCGCACGTCATTGCGAGAAGCGAGGCACGAGCGACGAGGCAATCCCCCGCCAATGGCTTGAGATTGCTTCGCTCCGCTCGCAATGACGATGTTATTTTCATCTTTTTTTGCAAAAAAACGCGCAGGCTCTTGCATATTTCAAAAACACAAGCTACCTTTGTGTCCGCTTTCAAAAGAAGCGCAACAATACATTCCTCAATAGCTCAGTTGGTTAGAGCACATGACTGTTAATCATGGGGTCCCAGGTTCAAGTCCTGGTTGAGGAGCAAACAAAATCAGCCACTTACAAGAAGTTTGAGTGGCTGATTTTGTATTTTACAAATACTGTGCTATATTTGCCTCCATGAAAGGTTGGTTCAGCAATCACTTAGCCGATGCGGCAAAGTTGGTGCTCACAGGCGTGGTTATTACCGGCGCAATGAGTGAGGGCGGCAACTACAATAGGGCCATAATATTGGGTGGCGTGCTTTCTGCTACAATGTTTGCTCTCGCTACCGCCCTCGAAATGCTTAACAGGAACGATAAAAACAAAAAATAGCCATGAGCGCAATAGAAACAGTACTTGTACTAATGAACGCAGCGGTGCTTTGCGGTTTAATTTGGAGTTTGTTTACTTTGTACAAGCAGAGTAAGCAAGATGTTAATGTTTCGGTGTAGTACAAGCTATATATTTTCAAAAAACATATAGTTTATTACTACTGCTTTCTCTCTCTTCCCTCCAAAAAGAATATTTTTTCCTTTAGCATTTCAATGTAGTGGCGTGCCTGCAGCACATTTGAGTTTTTTGTATCGGCATGGTCATTTTCGCTTTCGCCAACCTCCCTTAGGTAAAGCCTAAACATATCTAGCGATGCTTGGTGCTCATTCATCGAAAATAGCGTGGTTGCCATAGAAAGAATCAGCTGTTCTTTTTGCGGATTTAGCTCGTAGGCCTTCCTGTAGAGTTCATAAGCTTCTTTCTTTGCATTGCTGCCGGACGATACAAAAGCATCGCTTTCGTACAGCAGCGAAAGAAAGACGGAGTCGGGTTGCATGAGTCGAATTGCCTTGCGAAGAAGCTTGCGCGCCTCAACCCTATCGCGGTAGCTGAGCGCCGAACCGTAGAAGTAGAGCGTTTCGATGTTAAGTGAATCGCCGGTGTACGCTTTTTGTAGATGGAATAAAGCATCATCATTTTCACCAAGATTGTAGCTGGCAAATCCTAAATACTTGTTTACAAGCGTTGAGGTATCGCCAAGCTTGTAGGCTCGCTTTAGCTGCGCAACAGATTGTCTTAGCTTCCCAAGATGAAAAAGTGAAATACCGGACAGCTTAAGCAGCTCCGTGTTGGTGGAATCTACGGCGTAGCCTCTACTCGCCATTTCTGCAGAAAAATCGTGCATCTTCATACGAAAGTAAACGTTGGCAAGCGACATCCACAGCTGCACGTTGAGCGAATCAAGCGTTAACGCGTAGGCGTAGCATTCGGCGGCATTGCCCATTTTTTCATTCCGCACGTAGCAATCGCACAAATTTTTCACATACAAAATATTGGAGGTATCAACAGCCGTTATTTGCTCAAGCATTGCTAATGCCTTGCCATGCTTGCCCTGCGATTGCCAAACTGAGGCCAAGCGAAATCCGTTGACAAGATTAGCGGTGTCGAGCAGGTATAGCTCATGTGCAACTTTTTCTGCCGCTGCGTACTTTCCCTGCTGGCTGTAGCTATCCGATAGCAGCTCAAATATTCGCGCGTTGCCGGGCGATAGCGCAAGCGCAAGGTTGAGGCTATTCACGGCATCAGCGTAGCGTAGCTGCTGCCGGTAAATATTGGCTTGCAGCACGTGCAGGTTGTAGTCGTTTGGCGCAGCTTCTATTAGCTCCGCAACCTTTGCCAAGGCCTCTGTAGTTTGCCCTCCCATCAGCAGGCTGTACACCTCTACTGCTTGGTCGCTTTGGGCTTGCGCGCTCATTGTGGCAAATATTGCCACCACTACTAAGGCTAACTTTTTTAAGTTTTTCATGGCATTTCTTTTTAGTAAACCTACTAACTTTCCAACTCCTTCAGCACATTTTCCGTTACCAACTCAAACGCTTGCTTTACCGCGCCTTCGCTCAAAGCAGCAGGTGCGCCGCTATCGCCGCTTTGGCAAATGCTTTGTACAAAGGGGATTTCGCCAAGCAGCGGCAGGTTCATTTTTTCGGCTAAATTTTTTGCGCCGTCTTTTCCAAAAATGTAGTAGCGATTTTGCGGCAGCTCGGCAGGCGTAAACCATGCCATGTTTTCCAGCAAGCCCAAAATGCGCACGTTCACATTTTCGCTGCGCAGCATGTTGATGCCTTTGATTGCATCGGCCAGCGCCACCTGCTGCGGCGTGCTTACCACCACGGCGCCGCTCAACTTGAGTTCTTGAATGAGCGTAAGATGAATGTCGCCGGTGCCGGGCGGCATGTCAATCATCAAAAAATCCAGCTCGCCCCAATCGGCCTGCAGCATGAGCTGCTTGAGCGCGCTGGTAGCCATTGGCGCACGCCAAATGAGCGCATCGTCGGGCTTTACAAAAAAGCCGATGGACAACATTTTTACGCCAAATTTTTCTACCGGCAAAATTCGTTCCTGCTCGTTGGCAAGCGGTTTTTCGTTTTCCACGCCAAACATTTTTGGAATAGAAGGGCCGTAAATATCGGCGTCAATTAGGCCAACTTTGTAGCCTTTTTGCGCAAGCGAAATGGCCAGATTTGTAGAAACGGTGGATTTTCCCACGCCGCCTTTTCCCGACACTACAGCAATAATATGCTTCACATTTTCCAGCTGCGTTGGCGTTTTTTCCAAGGGTTTTTGCACTTTCTGTACAGGCTTTGCTTCAGGAAAAATTTGCGCAATTTCCACCTTGTGGTTGGGGAATTTTTCGTTAAGCATCTTTTCGCACTGCTGCTGAATGGTGTTGGCAAAGGGGTCGCGCACTTTTTTAAAGCGCAGCGAAAACGCAATTCGTTCCGGCGTTACCTCAAGCGCTTCCACCATACTCAGCGCCACAATATTTTTGTCGCTTTCGGGGTGAATAACGCTCGATAAAATTTGTAAAATTTGCTCGTTCATGCTTGATTTTTTATAAAAATATTTAACCACAGAGACACTGAGAGCACAAAGTTTTTTTGTGTACTCTGTGTCTCTGTGGTTAGAATTTAGATATTTCCGTTTTTTTTACTACCTTTATAGATTTAAGTCGGACAAAAGGACTAAAGACATAAAGAGCAAAGATTTTCAGTCATTTATCTTTACATCTTTTATCTTTTTTCCGTATTAAGTAGCAAATATACGAAGAATTATGGCACGAGGAAAATATCATAAACCGGACATTTTACAGCGGCTCAATGCGCACCTTAGCAGCATCAACAAGCCGTTTAGCATAGGGCAAATTTACAAATCGCTGCGCCTGCGCGATGCCAACGAGCGAGCAAAAGTCAACGCCGCCTTCGACGCTTTGGTAAAAGACGGACGCGTGGCGCGCACCCACGACGGCCTGTACCGCACGCGCATGAAGGGCGCCGAAATTACAGGCGTGCTGGATATGACGAGCAGCGGCTTTGCCTTTCTCGAAAGCGAGCACAGCGAAGTCGATATTTTTATTCCGCCGCACGCGCTCAACCATGCGCTGCACGGCGATACGGTAAAAGTTTTTATGCGGCAAACAGCGCGCCGCCCCGAGGGCGAAGTGATGGAAATTTTGCAGCGCGCGCGCACCAAGTTTGTGGGTGTGCTGCGCATGGTAAAAAACATGGGCTACGTTACGCCCGACAGCCGCCACATGCACATCGACATTACCATTCCTACCGACCAAATAGGCGATGCTCAGGACGGACAAAAGGTGCTGGTTTCCATCATCGATTGGCCGGATAATGCAAAGCAGCCCTTCGGAAAAATTGTTGACATTTTGGGAAAACCCGGCGAAAATAACGCCGAAATGCACGCCATACTTGCCGAGTACGGATTGCCCTACAAATTCAACCCCGAAGTAGAAAAAGCAGCCGAGGAAATAAACGACGACATTACCGCCGAAATTCCGCATCGCCGCGATTTTCGCTCAGCTACCACCCTCACCATCGACCCAAAAGACGCCAAGGATTTTGACGATGCGCTATCGGTGCGCAAGCTGCCCAACGGCCACTACGAAGTGGGCGTGCACATTGCCGATGTAACGCACTACGTTACGCCCGATTCGGTCATTGATAAAGAGGCGGTGAGCCGCGCCACTTCGGTTTACTTGGTGGATAGAACGGTGCCCATGCTGCCCGAGCGGCTGAGCAACGGCCTGTGTTCGCTTCGCCCAAAGGAAGAAAAATTGACATTTTCCGCCGTATTTGAAATGGACGAAAACGCCAACGTGATTTCGCGCTGGCTGGGCAAAACGGTTATCATGTCTGACCACCGATTTAGCTACGAAGAAGTGCAGGATATTATTGACAACGGTAAGGGCAAGTACAAGGAAGAAATTCTTACGCTGCACTCGCTTGCGCAAAGCTTACGCAAGGAGCGTTTTGTTAACGGCTCGGTGGGTTTTGAGCGCGCCGAAGCCCGCTTTGATATTGACAAAAACGGAAAACCGGTGGGCGTTTACTTTCGCGAAGATACGCCCTCGCACCAGCTTATTGAGGAGTTTATGCTGCTCGCCAACCGAAGCGTGGCCGAGTATGTAGGCAAACCCACCGCACAGGCGAATAAGCCTGCCGAAAAAAACAAACCCAAAACTTTTGTGTACCGCGTGCACGAAAATCCCAACGAAATGAAGCTGCAAAATCTTTCGCACGTGGCGCAGCAGCTGGGTTATAAAGTTAACTTTGGGAAGGGAAAAACCATTTCGCGCGAGCTGAATAAATTGCTGAGCGAAGTGCACGGCGGCAAGGCACAAAATCTACTCGAAGTACTTGCGCTGCGCTGCATGGCCAAAGCCGTTTACAGCACCAAAAATGTGGGGCACTACGGCCTCGCATTCGATTACTACACGCACTTTACCTCGCCCATTCGCCGCTACCCCGACATGATGGTGCACCGCCTGCTTGAGCTGTATTTAGCCAACGGAAAATCGGCCAACGTGGACGATTACGATGCGCTGTGCAAGCACGCAAGCGAAATGGAAAAGTTGGCTGCCGACGCCGAGCGCGCCTCCATTAAGTACAAAATGGCGGAGTACATGCAGGACAAAGTTGGCAACGAATATGCTGGCGTTATTTCGGGCGTTACCGAGCGCGGAATTTACGTAGAGATAAACGAAAACAAAATAGAAGGCATGGTAATGCTGCGCACGCTCAAGAGCGATTACTTCTACTTTGACGAAGAAAACTACCGCGTAGTTGGGCGGCGCACGGGCAAAACCTACACGCTTGGCGATGCTGTAAACATTAGGGTTGAGCGCGTGAACATGGAAAAAAAGCAGCTGGACTACACCATGATTGAGGAGGAAAACAAGGCTGAAGAAGAGGAAGCGGTGCCCGCTAAGAAAGAAAGACGTTCGCGGAAAAAACAGTAACTTTGTAAATTCAAAATTCCAAATTTCTAATTCCAAACTCTTGGTGTTCGACAATTTGGAATTAGAAATTTGAAACTTGGAATTTGAAGAAATGGAATTTGAAGAAATGCTATATACGCGCGGCTGCGAGTGCAAAAAAAAGCCGCTCACCGGCGAGCTAAGCTGCCAAGAAAAACCCTCGTGCCAAAAGTTAACCACCTTTGACTGGCTCAAGGACGTGCACAACGCTGCCCTGCCGAGCAACATAGTCGAAATTCGCTTTAAAAATACGCGCAAAGGTTTTTACCAAAACGTAAACGATTTGCCCCTGCAAAAAGGCGACATTGTGGCCGTAGAAGCCTCGCCCGGGCACGACATTGGCGTGATTTCGCTTACCGGCGACATTGTGTATTTGCAAATGGTGCGCAACGGACTTTTGCCCGAAAAATACGAGTACAAAAAAGTGTACCGCAAGGTAAAAGGCGGCGACATAGAAAAGTGGAGCGAAGCCATTGCGCTTGAGCATTCATTCATGATTCGCACGCGCAAAATTGTGGAGCAGCTGCGGCTCGAAATGAAAATTGGCGATGTGGAGGTGCAGGGCGACAAAACCAAGGCCATATTTTACTACATTGCCGAGCAGCGCGTGGATTTTCGCGAGCTCATAAAAATTTTGGCCGAAGAATTTCACATGCGCATTGAAATGCGGCAAATCGGCGCACGGCAAGAAGCCGGACGCATTGGCGGCATTGGCACCTGCGGGCGCGAGCTGTGCTGCGCGCAGTGGCTGTGTGGCTTTGCCTCGGTATCTACCAACGCCGCGCGCGACCAAGATATTGCCATCAACCAGCAAAAGCTGGCCGGGCAGTGCAGCAAGCTCAAGTGCTGCCTCAACTACGAGTTAGCCTCGTACAAAGACGCGCAAAAAGATTTTCCGCGCACCAACATTCCGCTCGAAACCATTGACGGCACCGCCTACCACCACAAGACGGATATTTTCAAGCGCATTATGTGGTACAACTTCGACAAGCACTCCATGGAAAACCTTGTGGCCGTGCCGGTGGACAGGGTGAAAGAAATTGTGGAGCAAAACAAAAAAGGCACAAAAGTTGAAGCGCTGCTTACCGGAAAATATATTCCAAAATATACAGGACCAAAAGAGCCGGAGTTCAAAAGTTCGGCCGGCGAGGACAGCATTACGCGCTTTGACAAGCCGCGCCGGAGCAGCAACGGAGGCAATCGCAGCAACGGAAACAGGCACGGAAGAGGCAGCAACGGAGGCAACACAAATCGCGCAAACGGCGCGCCGCAAAGCAGCAGCGCACCACGCGAGCAGGAGCCACGCCAAGGCGCGGGAGCGCAGCGCAGCCAAAATAGCAACGTAAAAGGTAACGCCGCACGCGGTAATGGCAACCACCACCGCCGCACGCAAAACAGTAACAACCGTAAGCCACAACAAGGAAACAATGGCAACAATAATCAGCAAAAGTAAAATTTTTATTGCAGGAATTATCCTTGCAATTTTCCTCAACTCCTGCGACCCGGCGCGTGTGTACGAGCAGTACCGCAGTTTCCCCATCGAAGGCTGGGTAAAGGATAGCGCCGCTACGTTCAGCGTAAAAATCAGCGACACGCTAACCATGAACAACGTGTACATCAACCTGCGCAACACCAGCGCGTACCCGTTTAGCAACATTTTTATGTTTGTAAAAGCCACCGCCCCCGACAGCGCGTACACCATAGATACCGTGGAGTACACGCTGGCCGATGAGTTTGGCAGGTGGACAGGAAAGGGGTTTTCAAAAATATTAGACAATCGCTTAATTTTTAGAAAGCAGGTTATTTTTCCGCGCGGCGGAATTTACACCTTCGAAATTCAGCAGGGCATGCGCAACGAGGTGCTTCCGCACATTACCGATGTGGGCCTGCGCATAGAAAAAGTGGAGTAAAGGCAATGCACACGTCATTGCGAGAAACGAGGTACGAGTGACGTGGCAATCTCAAGCCACTGGTTGGAGATTGCTTCGCTAAACCCGCTCGCAATGACGTGGTTCTTTCGACAAACTCAGCATAACAATCCACAAGCAAAAATATTTTACAAAACAAAGCACCCAATGGGGAAAAATAAGTGGGCACGATTTAAGGAAAACGAAACTTTTGCGCTGCTGCATCAGCCTGTTTTCAAGGATTTATTCGGCAGCGACTTTGCGCTAAAAGGCAGGTGGGGCAAGGATTTTTTCAAAAACGAAAACCCCATTGTGGTGGAGCTGGGCTGCGGTCGCGGAGAATACACGGTGGAGCTGGCAAAGCGATTTCCCGAAAAAAATTTTATTGGCATCGACATCAAAGGCGCACGGCTGTGGCGCGGCGCCAAAACGGCCACGGAAGAAAATTTACGCAACGTTTCCTTTGTGCGCACCAAGGTGGATATTGTTACCTCACTTTTTGCCACGGGCGAGGTGAGCGAGGTGTGGGTAACCTTTCCCGACCCGCAGCCCACCAAGGCTCGCAAGCGGTTGTGCTCCTCACTTTTTCTTAACCGCTACGCAAAATTTTTAGCAAAAAACGGCACGGTGCACCTCAAAACCGATAGCCAAATGCTGCACGAATACACCAAAGCATTGCTGGCAAAAAACGGATTGAATTACACTTTTGCCAACAACGATATTCACGCCAACAACGCAAGCGCAGGCAGCGTGCTGGAGATACAAACCACCTACGAAAAAATATTTGTTGACCGCGGATTTCCCATTACCTACCTGCAATTCGCGCTTCCGCAAAACACCGCACTCGTGGAGCCCGACGACTTTACCTTTGATATGAATGTGCCCAAAGCCAAAACCCAACGATAGCGCCCCACGTCATTGCGAGGACGAAGAACGAGGACGAAGCAATCTCCAACCTCATGGGAGTCATTGCGGGCTTGACCCGCAATCTCATAATCGGGGGATTGTGGGTCAAGCCCGCAATGACAACATGACAGCACCCAACGATAGCTTTTTTGAGCAAGTTTTTGCCCTTGCGCGGCTCATTCCGCGCGGCCGCGTAACCAGCTACGGCGCCATTGCGCGCGCGCTGGGCACAGCACGCTCATCGCGCATGGTGGGCTGGGCTATGAGCGCTGCCCACAGCGCCGATGTACCCGCGCACCGCGTGGTAAATCGCACTGGCTTACTCACCGGAAAAGCGCACTTTTCGCCACCCTCGCTCATGCAAAAATTGCTTGAGCAGGAAGGCGTAAAAGTAAAAAACGACAAGGTGCAAGATTTTGAAAGGCTCTTTTGGAACCCAACGGAGCTTATGGATAGCTTGCCAAAGCTGCACTCGTAGCAACTCCCCCCGTTAAGCAGAGGTTACTACCTCATCTTTTTTATTTTGGCACAACCTTGTTGATAACTCAAGTCGCTTGTGTTCAAATCATTCTTCGCTTTAACATTTTTACAAGTTCGTAAAGGGGCTTTTTGTAGTAACTTTTCCTACCAAACTCCAAGTTACAAACCATGAGCAGCTTCGTTCACCTTCACGTTCACACCGAATACTCCATACTCGACGGTGCCACCAAAATACCAAAGCTGGTGGATAAAGCCCTGGCCGACGGCATGCCCGCCGTAGCCATTACCGACCACGGCAGCATGTTTGGCGCAAAGGAATTTTTTGACTACGTAAAGAAAAA
>JAITVR010000212.1 GCA_031285695.1 Prevotellaceae bacterium | reverse complement strand
TTTTTCTTTTGCCATGGCTAAAGATTTTTTTTAATTATTAATTTATTTTTACCTGAAATTCAAAAAAAGTTGCGAGTACTCGCCTTTTCGGCAAAAACTCGTTTTTTGTAGAGCTGTTGATGAGGATTGAACTCATGACCTCTTCCTTACCAAGGAAGTGCTCTACCACTGAGCTACAACAGCATTTTTTTGTGAGCGGAAGACGAGGCTCGAACTCGCGACCCTCAGCTTGGAAGGCTGATGCTCTACCAACTGAGCTACTTCCGCGTTCTTAATTGAGAATTGAAAGTTGAGAATTGAAAATGATTTTTTCATTTTCAACTTTCAATTTTCCACTCTCAACTGCTTTGTGGGGGGAGGAGGATTCGAACCTCCGAAGTCGTAAGACAACAGATTTACAGTCTGTCCCATTTGGCCACTCTGGTATCCCCCCAAAATAATTCACAATTTCAATGTTCGTTTTTCGAGCCGATGGAGGGATTCGAACCCCCGACCAGCTGATTACAAATCAGCTGCTCTGGCCAACTGAGCTACATCGGCAGCTGTTTTTTCCCGAAAAAGGATTGCAAATGTACGACTTTTTATTTTACCTGCAAAATTTTCGGCGCTTTTTTTGTAAAAAAGTCAAAAGCCCCCTACCCTCACGCCGCGAGGTATGAGGGATAAAGGGCTTATGGACGCGCGCTACGCGCTACTTTCCGCGCTGCTTATCCTTGTGCTTGGCAAGCTGCTTTTTGAGCACTTCCACGTTGAGGTCAACGGCTTCCTCAAAGCTTTTGCTTTGGTGCTCGGCAAAGAGCTCGGCGCCGGGAACATCAAGGCGAATTTTGGCTACCTTGTTCTTGTCGTCCGACACGTTTTCGAGGCTCAGCGATACATCGGCAGCCACAATGCCGTCGTAAAATTTGTCGAGCTTGCCGACTTTTTCTTCAACAAATGCCACCAACTTTTGGTCGGCAGTAAACTTGATGGACTGAATTTTTACGTTCATTTTTTTACTTTTTTAGTTAAACAATTGTATAGTTTTAAAGTTTACAAAGTCTGTAAAGTTCATAAAGTTACAAGTGCAAGAGGCTTTCATACTTTTTACTTTTAGCTTTACAAACTTTTAACTTTTTCTCATGCATGCGGGTGCGCGCTGTGGTACGATTTCATTAGCTTTTCAATGTTGTTGTGCGTATATACCTGCGTGGCGCTTAGGCTGGCGTGCCCCAGCAAATCCTTGATGCTGTTGAGGTCGGCGCCATGGTTGAGCATGTGCGTGGCAAATGAATGCCGCAGCACGTGCGGACTTTTTTTACCAACAACTCCCTTGCTGGCAAGCTGTTGGCGAACAATTTTATATACCAATCCTGCGTAAACAGGCTCACCCTTAGCGGTGCGAAACAATGCGCTTTCGCTTGGCGCAGCAAAGGTTTGGCTCAACAATTCAAGGTAATTTTTCAGCGCCTCACACAACTTTGGGCTAAGCGGAATAACGCGCTGCTTGTTGCCCTTGCCCAACACCTTTACCGTTTGGCTGCCCAAATTTACATCGCCTACTTGCAGCCCAACCAGCTCAGATAAACGCATTCCTGTGCCGTAAAGCAACTCCACAATGGCGTGATTGCGGCGCGATTCGTAGTCGTCATTTACCTCGCCGTTAAGCAGTTGAGATAGCTGTTCTTCTTTGTAAAAAAACGGGAGCCGCTTGCCGTTTTTTGGGTTCACTATTTTTTCGGCAGGATTTTGCGCAAGCACGCCTTCGCGCACCAAGTAGCGAAAGTAGGCGCTAACCGATGATACTTTTCGGTTGACCGAGCGCGTGCTCAAGCCCTGCGCTATGAGCTCGGCAAACCACGTGCGCAGCTGCCTGTAGTTGACTTTGGGCAGGTCATTTTCCGACACGCTTAGGTAGTCCACCAGCTGCTCAAGGTCGCTTTGGTAGGCGCGCAGCGTATGGGCTGAGTAGCGTTTTTCGCTTTGTAAATATTGCAAAAAGGGAGCAATCATGGAGTGCAAGTTACCTTTTTTTCCACAATTTTGCTCCCTTAAACTGTGTCGCTTAACCTTTTTTAGAACCTACAGCTCCTCGGTGCGTTGTAGCATTTGGCGGTAAGCGGCGCGCTTAACTTGGTCGCGGCGGGTTACCGAGGGCTTTTCAAAGAATTGGCGAGCGCGCAAGGTGCGTACAACGCCTGTTTTTTCAAACTTTCTTTTAAACTTTTTTAGGGCTTTTTCAATGTTTTCCCCTTCCTTGATTGGAACGATAATCATAACTAATTGATTATTAAATATTTACAAATAATTTACGTAGATTTTTCACCTTAAAGCGCGTGCTGTGTGCGTACCTCCTTTTAGTTTAGCGCGCTGCAAAGTGGGCGGCAAAGGTAAAACAAAAATTTCAAATTTCAAATTCAGGGTTTCAAATTTTAAAACTTGTAAATTACTTCACATACGGCCGCAGGCGGTGCGCCTGAAGCGAGGTTAGCACGTTGTTGCTCAGCAGCTCATCAATAGTGGCGGGGCTGCCCTTGCGCTTGGCAAACTGCACTGCGCCGCGCGCCGCGTACGCGCCAAGGTACGGGTGGCGGCGCATAATTTCCACACTTTCTTCGCTCAGCGTCATTTTTTGCACCCTGCTTGTATCAACGCTGACGCGGCCTGCGAGCCTTTGTACGCGCTCGTGCCCAAAGTTGCGAATTTCGAGCAGCTGCTCGGCAGAAACGTAGCCGCCCAGCGCCTCGCGGTACTCCACTATTTTTTGCGCAAAGTACGCGCCAATGCCCGGCAGGGTTTGCAGCAGCGCGGTGTCGGCGGTGTTGAGCTCAACGAGTATTTGCTGCGGTTTTTCGTAAACTTTTCTTGTAAAAGTATCTTTTTTTGCGGTTGTTTTTTCTTTTGAAAAAGCGGGAACAAATGCGTGCTGCTGCAAGCGTTCGCGCTGCTTTTCGGTAACTACGTTGAGCTTAAAAAAATCGGCGGCGGTGCGAAAACCCGAGCCTCGCTCGCGGTACTTGATGATGGCGGCTGCCTGTTTTTCGGAAAAACCGAGCAGCAGAAAGGAATCGCGGCTGAGCGTGTTGGGGTTGAAGGCGAAATTTTGCGGCTGCACTTTTTTATCGACCAGCTGCAGCTCGTTGCTGTAAAATGAGCGGGCGTCTTCGATAGAGGTTTCGTTGAGCTGCGCAGAAAGCCGGCGCAGCTGCTCAATGTCGGCAGTTTTTTGCGATGAGCAGCTGCGAAAAAAAGGCGGCAAAATGAGCAGAAAAAGCAAGAGTAAGGCCAGAAAAATAATGCCCTTGCGCTCGCCCTGCGAGAAGGAAAACCAATCTTTGAAAAAGCGATTTTGCATTTTTTTTGCGAAATATAAAGACAGGATTTACAAAATTTACAGGATTTTTTTTGCTTAGCCTGCGTATAAAAAAATCGTTTAAAATGGGTAGCCCAAAGCAATGAACACGGAGCTATTTTCGGTGCTAAACCAGCGGCGCGGATTGACAAAGTAGGCGCCGGTAGCAGCGGGGTCGTGCAGCTTTGTGCCGTAATCTAACCGAATGACGAGCACCGTAAAGTTGAGGCGCAACCCCGCGCCAAAGTCCATGGCTACCTGCTTGGGCAGCTGCTTGAAGCTAAAAAGTGCGCCGCTGCGCGAGTCCTGCTTATGAATTGCCCAAATATTTCCCACATCGTAAAACAGCGCGCCCTCGAACTTCCAAAACAGCTTAAAGCGGTACTCAATGTTGAACTCCAAGCGCATATCGGCTAAGCGGTTGAGAATGGATATGGTGTCGCCGGTGCCGGAGTAGTTGCCGGGGCCTACGTTGCGAATTTGCCAACCGCGCAGGCTGTTGGCGCCGCCGGCATAGTACAGCTTATCGTAGGGCAGCGAGTACGAGTTGGCGTAGGCCATGCCCACGCCGCCCAAAGCGCGCAGGGCAATGGAGTTGCTGGCGTTGAGCTGGCGCAGCGTGGTGTAGTTGAGGTCAAACTTTACAAACTGCGAAAACGATGTTCCCCACACTCCGTAGCTGCGCGTGCCGGTTTCGGCATTATACATGGTGCTTGCGCCTGCCAGCTTGTAGCCCAGCCAAAGCGTATTTCCTTTAAACTCCACATCGGCGCGAATGTGCTGCTGCCGCGAACGCCGCGTGGCTCGGCTATTGTATATGGCCGAAAAAGTAGAGCCCAGCAAAAAAGCGTCTCGGTACGAGTTGACCATGTACGGGTTATTGGCAATGCTTTGCAAAAAAGTACCGCTAATTTTTTGCATGCTAATAATGTTCATATCCACCAAATTGTAGATAAAGGTCATGGCGCCCAAGCTGCGCCACGAGTAGCCAAAGGTGAGCACGCCCAGCACGCGCGTGTAGTCGGGGCGCTGCTGAAAATCGCCCGACAGGGCAATTTGCGTACGCGGGCTGAACACATCGCCGTACCACGCAAAGTTGAAGGGCACCATAAACTTTGGCACGTTGAGCGATACCGACGCGCCAAGTTCGTAAGAATTTTGGGGCGCGGAGTCGGCGTAAACCTGCACCTTTTGAAAGGCGCCCGTGAGGCTTACGCCCAAAATTTCGGCTCCGCGAAATAAATTTTTGTGCTGATAGCTGAGCGTAGCCGCCATGCCAAACAGGTTGAGACCGCTTCCGCCCAACGAAACCTCGCCGCCCCACGTATAGCTTTGCCGCTTAAAGGGCGAAAGCACCATGCTGCCCTGCAGCGGACGCGGCGCAGTGTCGGGCAGCAGCGGGTCTGCCGGCGGCTCGGTAAAGCGAATGTTGACCGACTTGAACAAAAGCAAGTTGCCCAAGTTGGCGTAGGTGCGGTTCACGTCCTCCTCGTTGTACAAGCCGCCAAGGGTAATGCGGTTGTTGACGTTGAGCAAGCTGGGGCGCAAAAAAGGTTTTGCCTCGGGCTGATTGCAGTCCTTACACAGCAGGTCAAAGTTGCGCAGGTGGGTGGTATCCCAGCCCGTGCTATACGAGGCGTTTCCTATAGCTTTTTCGGAGCTGTACTCGGGGTTTATCACCATGCTTTTTACGTAAAAACGGCGGTGGCTGCGCACGCTACCATCGGCGGTGGGCTCGCTATGTACCAGCACAGTAAGGTGCACGCCGCGATTACCCGCCGCAGTGTCGGCGCTGTAGGTTACGTACCTATCGACAAAGTAAAAGTAGCCGTGCCGGCGCATTTCGGCAGCAATGCGCTCGCTTTCGGCCTTCAAGGCATCGCCGTCAAACACATCGCCCTCGCGAATTCGCCGGCGGCGCGGGTTGATGATGAGCGCGGTGTCAAGCGATTTGTCTGCTACATCGTAGCTAATGCTGCTAATGCGGTAGGGCTGCGCCAGCTGCACGCGGTAGCTTACGTGCGCCTTGCGCTTGCGGTACACCACGGTATCGGACACCTGCGAGCCGTAAAAACCGCGCTGCTCCACGTACTGCTGCAAGTTTTCGGCGGTAGCCAGCATGGCCATGCTATCGAAAATTACGGGCGGCTCGCCTACCTTGCGCAGCCAGCGGCTGATGCGCGTATTTTTGTCCGAGCTACGGTTGTAAAACCACAGGTTGAGCCTAAAAACTCCTAAAATAGTGCGGTTGGGCTGCGGTCGGTTTAGCAGGTCAACCTCCTCTTTTTTCATGCCCTGACCCTCTACACGCAGATTTTCGCGCCACAGTATATGCTCGCCCTCGGGCACGTACTTGGTAGCGCTGCACGAGGCAAAAAAAACTCCTAACAAAACAATTAGAAGTTTATACACGTTTTTTTTATGGAAAGAAAAGAGGCGCAACGCAGCAGTACAAAAATGAATTTTACCGTGCAAAGGTAGCTTAATTAATTGAGAATGGAGAATTAAAATGGCACAGCTATTTTTGGCTGTCATGCTGAGGCTGTCGAAGCATTTCATGGTAGTATGGTGGTAGCATGAGATGGCCTCCTCGCAATGACGGTGGTCTTCCCTGCTCTCTCCGTTCAACATAGAACGGAATTCGTTCGGGTTAAACGGATAATAAAATTCGCAGTAGCAGCGCATTCTTTGCCAATTGCCTACTGCGTATTGCCAACCTATTACTCATTACCTAATCACTTAAAAACTTTTTGTACCTTTA
>JAITVR010000199.1 GCA_031285695.1 Prevotellaceae bacterium | reverse complement strand
TCGCCCACAAAGGCTTGCGCCATCATGTGCACCAAGCCGCGGCGAATGGGCTCTACCAGCGTTAATTTAAAAATAAGCGTATCGCCGGGCACCACCATTTTTTTGAACTTCACGCCGTCTATTTTTAAAAAGTAGGTGCTGTAATGTTCGGGGTCGGGCACGGAGCTGAGCGCCAAAATTCCGCCGCACTGCGCCATGGCTTCTACTATCAGCACGCCGGGCATTACAGGCTGGTCAGGGAAGTGGCCTACAAAAAAGTGCTCGTTCATGGTTACGTTTTTCACGCCCACAACGGATTCGGCGTCCATCGAAATAATTTTATCGACCAGCAAAAACGGCGGACGGTGCGGCAGCAACTTTTTAATTTGGTTGATGTCGTAAAGCGGCGCAACGTTAGGGTCGTACCTGGGCGCAGCGGCTTTTCCGGCCAGCTTTTTTATCATTTTGCGCAGCTCTTTGGCAAATTCGGTGTTGGTCAAATGCCCCGGGCGCGTGGCCATAATTTTCCCCTTAATAGGCATGCCTACCAAGGCCAAATCGCCCACCAAATCGAGCAGCTTGTGGCGCGCCGGCTCGTTGTCAAAGCGCAGCTGCAGGTTGTTGAGGTAGCCCTCGGTTACGGTTAGCTGCTTTTGCTGCACGTTAAAAAGCGGCGCCATGCGGTCCAGGTCTTCCTGCGCTACAGGCCGCTCCACTATTACGATGGCGTTGTCCATATCGCCACCTTTTATGAGGTTATTTTTGTACAAAAATTCGAGCTCGTGAAAAAACACGAAGGTGCGGCAGGGCGCAATTTCGGTAGGAACCTCGCCGGGCGAATTAATTCCTGCGTATTGGTAGCCCAACACTTTGGAGCCAAAATCGATGTTGACGTAGGCGCTGAAGTGGTCATCGGGGTAGAGCACAACTTCCGAATTTTTCTTTTCGTCGCGCAGCAAAACTTTTTCGGTAAGCTCAAAGTACACGCGCTTTTCGGGCTGCTCCTCTACGCAGTTTTGCAGCTTTTCAACGTACTCGCGCGCGCTACCGTCCATAATGGGCGCCTCGGGCGCATTGATTTTTACCAACGCGTTATCAATTCCCAAACCGAATAAAGCTGCCATAATGTGCTCTATGGTAGAGATTTTCACTCCGTTAATCTCAAGCGTTGTGCCTCTTGAGGTATCGGTAACGTAGTCGGCAAGGGCGGGTATAACGGGCTGCCCTTCTACATCAATGCGCTGAAATTTTATACCATGATTGGCCGCTGCGGGGCAAATGGTCATCTCCACCATAAGGCCGGTGTGCAAACCCTTTCCTTTAAATGTAACTTCCTCTTTTAGAGTGCGTTGATTTTTTTGCATAAAGTTAAAATAGTCAAAAATTAGGGCAAAGATAATCAAAAAAGATTACACTTTTGCTAATTTTTATTTTCCGATATTTTCTTCAGCTCTTTTTCCAAAGCGCTTACCTGCAAAAATAGCTCGGGAAGCTTGCGCAACAGCACACTTACGCGCCTAAATAGGCCCACAGGCATATCGGGCCAGCCGCCGCGCGATTCGCCGTCGGCAAGGTCGTTGGACACGCCGGTTTTTGCGCCCAGCATTACATCGTTGCCAATGTGCAGGTGCCCCACGGCGCCGGCCTGCCCGCCCACCATGCAGCGCTCGCCCATTTTGGTAGAGCCGGCAATGGCTGCGCAGGCCGCTATTACGGTGTTTCGGCCGATTTCGACGTTGTGCCCCAGCTGTATGAGGTTGTCCAGCTTTACGCCCTGACGAATAATGGTGGAGTTCATCGTGGCGCGGTCAATGCAGGTATTTGCGCCAACTTCTACATCGTCTTCCAACACTACGTTGCCAATTTGCGGAATTTTTTTGTAGTTTTTTTCGGCATCGGGGGCAAAGCCAAAGCCGTCGGCGCCAATGATGGCGCTGGAGTGCAGAATGCAGTTTTTGCCCACATGGCAGCCTGCGTAAATTTTTGCACCCGAGTACAAAATGCTGTTATCGCCAATGGTTACGCCATCGCCAACATATACGTGGGGAAAAATTTTGACGTTGTTGCCAATTTTTGCGCCGCGCGAAATGTACGCAAACGCACCAATGTAGCAATCCTTGCCCACCTTTGCGCGCCACGAAACGTGCGATGGACGCTCGCGCCCTTTCTTTTTTACAGCATTTGCAGCGGCGTAGAGGTCGAGCATTGCTGCAATTCCACGATACGCATCGTCCACCCACACAATGGTGTAGGGCACAGCCTGCTTCAGCTTAAAGCTTTTGTTGACAATAACCAAGCTGGCCTTGGTTTTGTACAGCCACTCCTCGTACTTTGTGTTGGCCAAAAAGCATAGCGTGCCGGGCGTGCCCTGCTCTATGCGTGCAAATCCCGAAACTTTCAAGTCGGGATTTCCCTCTACTTCGCCATTTAGGTGCGCGGCGATTTCGCGTGCGGTAAGCTCCATGGTTTTATAATTTTGATTGTTCGATTTGCGACATGCGATGTGCGAAAATTTAGTCGCACATCGCATATCGATTTGTCTCAAGTTCTGATTAATTCCTTCGGAAAACTCAAAAAACACTTCCTCGTATCCTGCTTAAAAGCGGTGGCGTTGAGCATGTCCGAAATTTCGAAAATATCGCGCAGGTTGCCGTTTTTGTGCAGTATTTTTATGGGATTTCCGGTGAGGCTATACGCCTTGTTTAC
>JAITVR010000198.1 GCA_031285695.1 Prevotellaceae bacterium | reverse complement strand
GCGGTGTACTCCACATCGCGAAACCACACCTCGCCGCTATCGACCTTGTGCAAACCCACGAGGCACTTGAGCAGCACGGTTTTTCCCGAGCCGCTTTGCCCAATGATGAGGTTGGTTTTCCCTCCTCAAAAACGGCGGAAATGCCGTCCAACACCACTTTTCCGTTGAAGGATTTTTGTATGTTTTTTGCGGTAATCATGCAGAATTAATTGATAATGGAGAATTGACAATGAACAATGTGCTGCGCGTGCGTTGGCTTGTGCGATAGTTATTCATTGTCAATTGTCCATTATTCATTATAAAAGTAGCTCCGTCAAAAGTAAATCAAAAATCAAAATGCACACGCAGCTGGCTGCCATGGCGCGGGTGCTGTTGCGCCCAACCTCAAGCGCACCGCGGCTTACGGAGTATCCCCAAAATGCCGAAATGGAGGTGAGGATAAAGGAAAACACCATGGATTTGATGATGGAGTACGTGATGTAGTACGGGGTAAAACCGTACTGAATGCCGTCAACGTACTGCTCTACCGTAATGTAATCGGTCACGGCCATGCCCAAAAAACCGCCCGCAATGCCAATGCCAATGCTGAAAATGGTAATGAAGGGCGTGAGCAGCACCAGCGCAATAATTTTGGGACAAATGAGAAAGTTGGCGGAGTTGACCCCCATGAGCTCCAGCGCGTCAACCTGCTCGGTAATGCGCATGGTGCCTATTTGCGAAGCAATGTTGGAGCCCACTTTTCCCGACAAAATGAGCGCAATCATGGTCGAACAAAACTCCACAATGAGCGTGTCGCGCGTGGCCAAACCCACCATGTAGTCGGGTGCCGTTTGCAGGTTGTACGCCGTTTGTATGGCAATTACCGCGCCCACAAAAACCGAAACAATGCTCACAATGGGCAGCGAATTCATGCCCAGGCTCATCATTTCGTTCACTATTTTAGCGTAAAAAATGCGCCACCGCTGCGGCTTGGAAAACACGCGCAGCATGAGCAAAATGTACGCTCCTATGTTGGCAAAAAACTTCACACGCAAATTTTTAATGCGCACAAAGGTACAAAAAATAGTGGAGAGTTACCACGTCATTGCGAGGAGTGAGGAACGAGCAACGAGGCAATCTCAAACCATGAGATTGCCTCGCTTTGCTCGCAATGACGCATGAGAATTAAAATTTGTATCTTTGCACAAAATGAAAATTGTAGTTGCCATAACGGGCGCAAGCGGTGCGCTGTACGCCAAGCTGCTGCTGGAAAAGTTGTGCGCCTTGCGCGAGCAGGTGTGCGAAGTGGCCGTAGTTTTTTCCGACAGCGGTCGCGAAGTTTACGCCTATGAGCTGGGCGAAAATGCGCTGAAGGAAGCAGAAAAATTGCCCTTGAAAATTTACGACAACCGCTCTTTTTTTGCACCTTTTGCTTCGGGCTCTTCGGATTTTGACGCCATGATTGTTGCACCGTGCAGCATGGGAACGCTTGCGCGCATTGCCGCCGGCGCTGCCGATACGCTCATTTGCCGCGCCGCCGATGTGATGCTCAAGGAGCGCCGCAAGCTGATTTTGCTTGCGCGCGAAGCTCCGTACAACCTCATTCACCTGCGCAACATGCTTACCGTAACCGAATCCGGTGGCATCATTTGCCCCGCAAGCCCCTCGTTTTACAGCAAACCTGCAGGCGTTGAGGAGTTAGTTATGACGGTGGTAAATCGTGCGCTGTCGTTAGCGGGAGTAAAGGTTGAAGGGTATAAGTGGCAGGGGTAATTATGATTTTTTAACTCCGCAGCAGTAGCTAATTTGGAATACTGCCTTACCTTTGCACCCGACATACGTGGAAAAATTTGAAACGATTGCAACCACAGAAAAAAATGCTAAACCCGTTGACCTTTCTGTCTATCGTTTCCTGTTTTTTCTTGAGTAAAAAGTTTTGAGTTGTAAGTTTTTTTGCGCTTACAGGTGATGTGCTTTGTCATTCTGAGCGTAGCGAAGAATCTCATGTTGTGATAATGTGTCATCGTTGTGCAAACTTGAGATGCTTCGGCTCCGTTTCACTTCGCTCAGCATGACAGAGAGTTACTACTGATTTTTTTATCATTAATAATTTATAATTAGAAAAAATGGCTTACTTTTTTACATCGGAATCCGTTTCCGAAGGGCACCCCGATAAGGTTGCCGACCAAATTTCTGATGCGTTGGTTGACGCGTTTTTAAAGCAAGACCCCGCCTCGAAGGTGGCCTGCGAAACGCTTGTTACCACCGGCCTGTGCGTGCTCAGCGGCGAGGTAAATACCAACGCCTACGTTGATGTGCAGGAAACGGCGCGCCGCGTAATCAACCGCATTGGCTACAACAAGGGCGAGTACATGTTTGAGGCCAACTCGTGCGGCGTAATTTCTACCATTCACGCGCAGTCGCCCGACATTAACCAGGGCGTGGTGCGCAAAAAGGCCGAGGAGCAGGGTGCCGGCGACCAGGGCATCATGTTTGGCTACGCCTGCAACGAAACCAAGGAGCTGATGCCGCTTACGCTTACCATTGCGCACGAGCTGCTTATTGAAATGGCCGCCATTCGCCGCGCAGGCAAGCAAATGAAGTACCTGCGCCCCGACAGCAAAAGCCAGGTTACCATTGAGTACGATGACAAAACGAACAAGCCTCTGCGCGTGCACACCATTGTAGTTTCTACCCAGCACGATGACTTTGACAAGGACGAGGTGATGCTTAAAAAGATTAAGGACGATGTGCAAAATATTCTCATTCCGCGCACCATAAAAAAGCTGGGCAAGGGCGTTGAAAAGCTGTTTGACAAAAAATTTATTCTGCACGTAAACCCCACCGGCAAGTTTGTAATCGGCGGCCCGCACGGCGATACCGGTTTGACCGGCCGTAAAATTATTGTGGATACCTACGGCGGCTGGGGCGCGCACGGCGGCGGAGCGTTCTCCGGCAAGGACAGCAGCAAGGTTGACCGCTCGGCAGCCTACGCAGCGCGCCACATTGCCAAAAACTTGGTGGCTGCAGGCGTTGCCGAACAGGTGCTGGTGCAGGCCGCCTACGCCATTGGCGTGGCCAAGCCCGTAGGCCTGTACGTGAATACCTACGGCACTTCAAAGCTAAAGTTAACCGATGGCGAAATTGCAAAAAAGGTAGAGAAGCTATTCGACATGCGCCCCTACGCCATTGTAAAACGCTTCGGGCTGTTGAATCCCATTTTTGAAGAAACTGCGTCGTATGGACACTTTGGCCGCAAGCCCTTTACCCGCAAGGTAGAGTTTCAAACCAACGGCAAAAAAGTTGCCAAGGAAATTGAATTTTTCGGTTGGGAAAAGTTGGACATGGTAGCTGCCATTAAGAAGGAGTTTAAGCTGTAGCCGTTCAATTAAGAATTAAAAGAAAGCGAAGCAATCTCAGGTGTGAGGTTGCTTCGCTTTTTTTTAATTCTGCCTGTCGAAGTATCTCATATTAGCACTACAGGTGAGATATTACCACAATTGTTACAGCCCCCTTTTAGCGTGCTTTTGGGGTAAGGGTAGTATTTTCTAAAGGCGCTTTTTTATCGCCTCAATTTTGCGGTAGGCCTCGTTAATGCGCTCTTCGTTAATTTTATTGGCGCGCACTAACTTTTCAATAATATCAACTGCTTTTTGGGCTACCTGCGGGTCGTAGGTTTTGCCGTTGTTGCTTAGTATAAGCATGTCAACG
>JAITVR010000180.1 GCA_031285695.1 Prevotellaceae bacterium | reverse complement strand
TTAAGGTAGGCAAAGCGGTCAAAGAGGCGTAGCTTACGCCCAAAGCAGCCTGTTTTTACTGCAATGTCCTACCTTTTGGGTAGGACATTGCTCGTTTTGGGTAGGATAGCCTACCCTTTTGGTAGGTTATTCCCACCTTTTTGGTGGGTTGTCCTACCGTTTTGGTAGGTTGTCGCACCTTTTTAGTGGGTTATTCCTACTGTTTTGGTGGGTTATCCTACCGTTTTGGTGGGAGCTTGTCATAAAAAGAGGCAATGCTGTCATAAAAACTGACAACATTGCCACTTTTACCCTCGGTGCCGCGGCAAAAAGTGAGGACATTGCCGTAAAAACAGAGGAGTTTATTCGCCAAACAGAGGATACACCTCCTTCGGCAGGCTCAAGACGGGCTCTAAAGGGTGCTTGCCGCCTACCTGCTTCCTTCCGCCTTAGGTAGTTTAAAGAGAAATTCGAGCCCGCCGCTGAGTACGTTTTTGGCTACAATGGTGCCCTTGTGGAAAAGTATGGCATTTTTTACAATAGACAGCCCGAGGCCAGAGCCGCCGCTGTCGCGGGTGCGCCCTTCGGTTACGCGGTAAAAGCGCTCGAACAGGCGGTTGAGGTGGTGCTCGTCGGGAATGCCGGCGCCGTTGTCGGAGTACGAAAAGTAGTAGAAATTTTTATCTTCGTTGTACTTGGAAATGTAAATAGTGGTGTCGGCGCCGGCGTAGCGAATGGCATTGTCCGTAAGGTTACGGAAGATGGAGTACAGGAGGTTGCGGTTGCCGTTTACCACCACGTTGTCGTACACGCTCCAGCGCATGTCCATGTTTTTTTCCTGCAGCTGCACCTCCAGGTCCACCTTCAAATCTTGCAGCAGCTTGCTTACGCCCACCGGCTCTAAGTGAAAGGATAGCGGTGCCTCCTCCATTTTTGTAATCAGGCTCATGTCGCGTATCAAGTCCGACAGCAGCAGCGACTGGTTGTAGGCCTTGCTCACAAAGTAGCGCTGCCGCTCGGCTTCCAGCGGTTGGCTCAGTATGGTTTCGAGGTAGCCGCGAATGCCGGTTACGGGTGTGCGTAGCTCGTGCGCTATGTTGCCCGTCATTTCCTGCTTCAGCCGCCGCGTTTTTTCCTGCACGGTAATATCGTTTACCACCACTTCAAAGGTGCTATCGTCAAAAATATTTACGTGCACCGTAAAATGTTTTCCCTGTCGGGCAATTTGCGTTTCAAAAAAGTTTTCGTCCGCGGCGTGCGCCGAAATAAAGCGCGCCACATTTTCAAACGCCGCATCGGTAAACACGGCGGCGGGGTTGCTGCCGGCCTCGCTGGTAATGGTGTCGAGGTACTGAATAAAAAGACCGTTGTAAAACTCCACCGTTTTGTCGGCCGAAAAAAAGCAGAGCCCCTCCTCGGAGCTGTGCACGTGCTGCAGCAGCTTTTCGCGCTCAGCGGCCACCGCCTTTTTGCTTTGGCTCAGCTGCTCGTAGTTTTCGGCAATTTTTGCACCAATTTCGCCCAGCTCGTCCTGCGGAAAATCCACGCTGAGCGTTGCCGGCTTGCCGCTTTCGGTGGCTAAGGTAAAGTCGCGCAGCTGCCGTATGGATTCGCCAAAGCGACCGGCCACCAAGTTTATAAGCAGCAGCATTACGGCAAATATGGCAAGGGTGTAGTACAAAAAGAGGTTGCTGGTTTTGAGAAACTGCTGCACGTGCGCGCTGTTGTAGGGTAGTGCAAGGCGAATGTAGCTGCTGCCGTGGCGCTTGGCGTAGTACACGTACTTGAGCTTATTGGTGCTCGATGAGCGAATGTCAACTCCCCTGCCTTTTTCTTTTGCTCGCGCAATTTCGGGACGCTTGGCGTGGTTTTCCATGCCTGCCAAGTCGGCTACAATATTGTCGTAGGTAACCTTGCCCTGCGCGTTGAGCAGCGTAAGCCGCACATCTTTTGGAAAAACGCTGAGCAGGTGGCTAAGCGTTTCGGGGCTGCTGCCCTGCTGCGTTAGCATGGCGGCGGCCATATCGGCCAGGGTGGCCAGCTTTTCCTCCAGCGCGCTTACCCTGCTTTTTCGCCCTTCCATTTGCTCAATCACAATTACGCCAACCGAAAAAATGGTAAAAATTACGAGGAAGTATAAAAAAAGTCGCTGCTTGTATCTTAGCTTCATAAAGTTGTAAAAAAGTCGTGAGTTTTAAAGTTATCCTGCTGAGACAATTTAACCCTAATGTTGTCATTGCGGGTCAAGCCCGCAATGACAAAGCTCAAAGATTATTCGCAGTGTTTTTACAAAGCAGCGGTATCAAATAGGTAGCCGTAGCCCGAGCGGTTGGAAATGAGCATGGCAAACTTGCCCAACTTTTTGCGCAGGCGGGCAATGTGCACGTCCACCGTGCGCTCGGTAATGTAGGGCGAGTCTCGCCACGCGCTGTTGATGATGTCCTCGCGCGAAAAAACGCGTGAGGAATTTTCGGCCAGCAGCAGCAGGATTTCAAACTCGGTTTTGGTCAAAAGAATTTTGTTGCCGTCAAGCACAATTTCCTTCCTAACCTTATCTATGCTTAGGTTGCTAAAAGAAAGTTTATCGCTTGCCTCGGTGGTGGCGCGGTGGCGCTTTAGCACAGCTTTTACGCGCGCCGTAACTTCTTTTATCGAAAAAGGTTTTGAAATGTAGTCGTCGCCACCCACCGAAAAGCCGGTGAGCATATCGTTTTCCGAGCCTTTGGCGGTAAGAAAAATGATGGGAGTTTGCTTGCCATCGCGCCGCAGCGTTTCGGCCAGCTTGTAGCCCGACATGCCGCCCATCATCACATCGAGCAGCACGAGCGCGTGCTCGGGCGTGAGTTTTTCCAGCGCTTCTTCGGCCGAGTAGGCGCAGCTTACCTCGTAGCCCTCGTTGGCGAGGTTGAAGGCAAGAATTTCGCAAATATCCTGCTCATCGTCCACTATGAGAATTTTTTGTGACATTTTGGTACTCATTTTTGTGCCCTACAAATATAGGACATGAATGTTACAAAACAGCTACAACTTTAAAATTCCTACTGTGGGCGCTTGCCTTGCGCTATATTTGGCTCAAATTTGCCTTGCTCAGCAGCTCGGTTTTATTTTCGGTAAGAATATCGATGCACCTGTCCACATCGGTGGGGCGAATGACTACGTTGGCGGTTTCGCCCTGCGAAAAAGCGTACATGTATTCGATAAAAATTTGCTCCTTGGAAAGCAAGTCGAGAATGGTGGACAGCGCGCCGGGCACGTTGCTGAGCGTGAAGCAAACCACATCGGTTACGTTCACGCCAAAGCGCGCTTCCTTCAAAATTTTTACTGCCAAATCGACGTTGGACACCACCATGCGCAGTATGCCAAATTCGGCGTTTTCAGCCAAGCTGAAGGCGGTCATATTGATGTTGTTGGCGGCAAGAATTTTAGTTACCTCGTTTATGCGGCCGGTTTTATTTTCTATAAAAACGGAAAGTTGTTTGATGGTCATGGCTTGAATAGTTTATGAGTTTACAGTTAACAAGTTTACGAGTTAATAAGTTTGTAAACTTGTTAACTCGTAAACCGTAAACTATTTTAAATTTCGCTTGTCAACTACGCGCTGCGCCTTGCCCTCGCTGCGCTGCATGGTGTAGGGCTCCACCAACTTTATGTCAGCGCTAATGCTCAAAACGCTATGCAGGCGGTGGGCAATTTTCTTTTTCAGCTCTACCATTTTTGTAATTTCATCAGAGTAAAATCCGTCGCGAACCTCCACCTGCACCTCAAGCATATCGAGGTTATTCACGCGGTCAATTACGAGCAGGTAGTGCGGTTCCAGCTCCTTCATTTCCAAAATTACGCTTTCAATTTGCGATGGAAAAACGTTTACGCCGCGAATAATGAGCATGTCATCGCTGCGCCCCACAATGCGGCTCATGCGAACGCTGGTGCGGCCGCACGCACATTTTTCAGCGTTGAGCGAGCACAAATCTTTGGTGCGATAACGCAGCAGCGGAAGTCCTTCTTTGGTAAGCGTGGTAAAAACTAATTCGCCCTGTTCTCCGTAGGGCAACGATTGTAGCGTTTCTGGCGAAATGATTTCGGGATAAAAATGGTCGTCAACAATGTGCGAACCGTCCTTTTGCTCGCACTCGTGCGATACGCCCGGTCCCATAATTTCGCTCAAGCCGTAAATGTTGTAGGCGCTTATTCCCAGCTTATTTTCAATTTCGCGGCGCATGTTTTCCGTCCACGGTTCGGCGCCAAAAACGCCAATGCGAAGCTTAAATTTTTCGCGCGGAATTCCTGCTTTTTCCATTGCCTCGGCTATGTACAGCGCGTACGATGGTGTGCTGGCAAAAGCCGTTGCGCCAAAGTCGTGCATGAGCTGAATTTGCTTGCAGGTGTTGCCGCTCGACATGGGAATTACCGTGCCGCCCAAATGCTCTACACCGTAGTGCAGGCCGAGCCCGCCGGTGAATAAGCCGTAGCCGTAAGCTACGGAAAAAATATCGTTTTGGTCGGCACCGTATGCGCTGAGACAGCGCGCAATCATTTCCGACCAAATGCTCAAATCGCGGCGCGTGTAGCCCACCACCGTTGGCCGCCCTGTGGTTCCCGACGAGGCGTGCAGCCGAATAATTTGCGACATTGGCACGGCAAAAAGTCCGTAGGGATAGTTGTCGCGCAAATCTTGCTTGGTGGTAAACGGCAACTTTACAATGTCGTCAATTGACTTTATGTCGTCGGGCAGCAAGCCTAGCTCCTGCATTTTTTGCCTATAAAAAGGTGTGCAGTGGTACACAGTTTCCACCAGCTTGCGCAGCCGTTGACTTTGTAGGTGGTGCTTTTCGTCAGCGCTCATGCACTCTTTTGTTGGGTTCCAAATCATGGGTTATATAGATTATACAAATTATACTGGTTACAAATTATTTATGCTCCTCCGCAAATGCCCTCAATCTTATCTCCAAATCGTCAAATTGTTCGCTTTGAACAAACGAGGAGCAAACGCGCAATCCCTCTTGCTTGCTGCCCGTGGTAACCAGCGATATGGCGCTAATGCCGTAAAACATCAGCTCTTTCATCAGCTCGCTTCCGGTCATAGTTGGGTAGCGCACGGTAAAGTAAAATCCATCGCCCAGCGGCTCGCCAAGGTCTTTGTCGTACACAAGTTCAAAGCCGTTTTGCAGAAAAATTTCCTTCATTTTTTTGGCACGTTTTCCGTACTCGCTCACCTCGGCAAGAAAGTTGAATTCGCCATTGTTGGCAGCCCTAAACATGGCGCACAGCGCGTACTGCGCCGAGTGTGCCGTGCCCGCCGAAACGGAGTACAGCACTCGGTTTACAAGCACATTGCCAAATCCGCCAACGCCGTAGCGCGCCTTCAAATTTTCGTATTGACGAGAAAACAGCTTATCGGAAATTCCCGCTATGCCAATCCTTTGACCGGCGTAGCTAAACGCTTTTGAACCCGAAATTAGCAGAATATAGTTGTCGGTATATCGGGCAACGGTGGGCTGAAACGGCGCCTGAAAAGGACGGCTTAAATCCTTGCGCGAATCCATGGCAAAGTACGCCAAATCCTCAATCACAATCGCATCGTGTTGGGTGGCCAGCTCGCCAATCATGCGCAGCTCATCTTCCGTAAGGCAAATCCACGCAGGGTTATTCGGGTTGGAGTAAATAATGGCGGCAATGTTACCTTTTTCCAAATATTCGGCAATTTTTTCACCCAACTTTTTGCCACGATATTCGTACGCATCAAACGATTCGTACTTCACGCCAAGCACCGTTAGCTGCAATTTTTGCACCGGAAATCCCGGGTCAATAAAAAGCACCGTATCCTTTTTTGCATCGCACTGGCTGGCCGTAACAAACGCTGCAAAAGTGCCCTGCATAGAGCCCACCACCGGCACGCAGCCTTCGGGCTTCACATCGGCATTTATAAACGCTTTGATGAAGCGCGAAGCCTCCTGCTTCAGCTCGGGCATTCCCTCAAGCGCCGGATATTTTGCCGCCACGCCTGCATTGAGCGCAGCAATTTCGGCCTCTACGCCAATGCGCGAGGGCGGCAAACCGGGCACGCCAATTTCCATGCGAATGTAGCGCTCGCCCGTAAGCTGCTCTATTTTATTGGCTATGCCCACAATTTCGCGTATTGTGGCGCGCCCAAAATCGGGAAGGTTGTACTGGTCAATAGCGGCTTGAATTTGTGCGCGGTAGGCCGCAAAAGGATTGCTCATGTATTCAATTAAAAATTATGAATTGTTTCAAACTCATTTGTGTAAACTCCAAAGTTACAATTTTTAGCGATAAAAATGAAATGCCATTTTTCAAAATCTGTTACTAAATCGGTGTTATTTTGTTAATCATTATTTGAAATTTCATTTGTGTTTGATTTTCAGTGTTTTAATGAATTTTAGATAAAATTATGGCGGTTTTTTTGTCTAAATAGATAAAAATATCGGTAAAATAGTATATATTTGTAAAAAATATCGGTTTTTTATATGCAAAAACGAGAATTTTATCTAAAAAAAATTGAAAACGGATTCAAGCAAACATCTATTGTTGTGCTAATTGGCGCGCGACAGGTGGGCAAAACTTCGCTAATGAAAACCTTTGTTGCGGGCAAAAAAACCGTTTTTTTGAATGGGCAAGATGCTGAAATTGCAGCGCTGTTTCAGAAGCTATCTCTCATTGAGCAGTACCTAAAAGTGTACTTAAACGAGGAGCTAAACGGCTTTTTGTTAGTTGACGAATTTCAGTACATCAACGGCGTTTCAACCATGCTAAAGCTGCTTGTGGACAAGCACGAAAAGTTGAAAATTCTTTGCACGGGCAGCTCTTCGCTCGATATTTTGCAAAAAGTGGAGGAGTCGCTTGCGGGCAGGGTGCGCATTGTTGAGGTGCTGTCACTTTCGTTTGCCGAGTACTTGCAATTTTATGACGAAAAATTGTATGCACTTTTTCAAGCCTTTGACGCCAACACCGAAAGTTCGGCGCTGACATTACCCATAGAGCAGCTGTTTGCCGAGTACTTGATTTATGGCGGTTTCCCTCGTGCAGCTTTAGCAAAAAGTAAGGAGGATAAGGCAGAAATTTTGAACGATATTTACCAAACCTACCTCATGCACGATGTGCGTAATTACGTTAAGAATGAGCACAGCGTTGGCTTTAATAAGCTGCTGCGGTTGTTGTCGGCGCAAATTGGAAATTTGGTAAACGTAAACGAGCTGAGCCGCGAATGCGGATTGCCCTACAAAGTTTGCGAAGAGTACCTGTATTTGCTTGAACAAATGTACATTATTAAGCTGATAGAGCCATATTTTGTCAACAAGCGCAAGGTAATTGGTAAAATGAAAAAAGTTTACTTTTGCGATTTGGGCTTGCGCAACTTGATTGAGCAAAATTTTAATGAGTTAGCATTTCGTGCCGACAACGGAGCGGTTTTTGAAAATGGCATTCTGCTTTCGCTTTGGCGCAATAAGGGTGTGGGCGGCAGCCTGCAGTTTTACCGCACCACCGATGGCGCGGAAGTGGATTTTGTGCTGTCAATGCTAACCACAAAAGCTGCTGTAGAGTGCAAGTGTAAAACGCTGGATAAACCGATTAGCGTACAGGCGCTAAACCGCTTTTGTGAGGAGGAAAATATTGCACACAAATTTATTGTAAACTTGAATTTAAACACCGTTCACAATGGTGCAAAGCTAATTCAAGGATTTTTGACGGATAAAATGTAGGCTACAAAAAAACGAAGCAACTTCAAAATGAAATTGCTTCGTTTTTTGTTGGCGCAATAAATTTTACTTCACATAAACCTTGCTTACCGAACTCCACGTTGCTTTGGGAGCAAGCGATTGAAATCCCGTTTTTTCGGCGGGCAGCTTCACGTTTGGCGCATTGATAGCCCAAGTTTGCGGCTCGGGACAAATGTAACCCGCATCGCCGCCGTTGTTCCACAGCGTCCAATCCTTAACCTCTTTGTCCACCTCGTAAAACACGCGCATGCCGCTTGGTTCGTGCGTTAGCACTGCGCCGTTGTACGGTTTTCCATCCACGGTAATAGGCTCGTTGGTGTAAGCGTTTTCCAATGCTTTTCCCAAGGGATTAATTCCTGTAGTACGCAGCAAAGCCTCGTCAGTCGTGAGGTCAAGCATGTTACCGGTTGGTAACGTGCGCTCGTTCAACTCCCATCGCTTGCCTGCGGAGAGCATAATCTTGTAGCTGTTTTTGTCGCTACCGTTCACAAACGGAACAACGATAGGCGTGTGGTAGCCTACGCCCAGCGGCATGTTTTCACCGCTGTGGTTAATGAAGGTAACCTTGTGCTCAAGCCCGTTTTCCGAGAGCTTAAAATTCATGCGGCACTCAAATTCGTGCGGAAAATCTTTGAAAATTTCATCGTTGGCAGCGTTTGAAAAAAACACGGCT
>JAITVR010000149.1 GCA_031285695.1 Prevotellaceae bacterium | reverse complement strand
GGGGTTTCTTTTGTTGCAACGGGTGTGGTTACGCCCAACGTAACCGCTGAGAAGCTGCACGACTTGTTGAATAGCGCGCTGAATAGGTAGCGGGGCCTTATACCAATTAGGAAATGCTTCGTCAAGCCCTGCATGACCACCCACGTGTTCACCGCTATTGCGAGGAGCAAGGCACGAGCAACATGAACAATCTCAATATAAACAGCAGTTCCCCGTTGTGTGTCATTCGCCATTGCCGCTCTCAACCTCCTAAAATGAATAATGCCGAGCAATTTTTTTTGCTCGGCATTATTTGTTTGTAAACTTGCAAACCGTAGGCTACTTAAAGCGCAGCTCTATGGGGTTGCGCAACTTTTGCGCTTCGGCGGCAACGTAATCCTGCCAATCTTTTTCGGTAGCAAAACCGGTTTTGCTCCAGCCTGCACCGGCGTAGTAGGTAAAGGGCTCGTCGGACTTGTAGCTGCCGAGGGCCAGTACGTGGTTATCCTCCACCTTAGCATCGGTGAGCTCGGGGGCAATAATGGCGGTGTGAATAACGCCGTTGTTGTTGGTGTCGTCCTTGAGCTTATCGGCCACCTCGGCGTAGGTTACGTAGCCTGCGGCGGTGTTGAGCGAGGCCTTGAAGTTGGGGTTGGCTTTTTTTGCCTTAGCAGGAACAGCTTTGTCGTCCTTAAGCACAATGCCCATGGCTACGGGCATGTCTTTTCCGCCGATAAACATTTCGGAAATGCGGTTGAAGTGTGAATTTGCGTCGAGCGAAATGCGGCGCACTTCGGCCACCATGGCGCCTGCCACGTCAAGCGGCGCGTACAGCAGCTCAAACGATATGCGCAGCGCACCGCTGTCGAGAATGTTGGAGCGTACAAAGTTGTTGCCCAGCACCAGCTTGCCGTCGATGTACGGAGCCAAGGCGCCGCAACCCAGCGTGCGGCCTACCTTGTAGCAGTCCACCCCTTCGCCGTGGTCCACGTGGTAGGTGGCTTCGCCGGCCAAATCCTGCTTGTACCATTTGTTGATAATCAAATCTTCGGTGCGCTTGCACCACACGTCGATGCCGCTGCTGGGGCCGTCCTGCGCCATGAGCGCGGGACCGTACATGCGGAAGGCAAGGCGGTTGTTTTCCCAAGCAAAATCGTCCATGCGTTCGGGCACCAAGCGGCCATAGGTTTGCTGCACGGCGTCCACGTTGTGGTTGGCAGGCCCCTTTTTTACTACGTAAATGGCGCTGCTTTGCGGCTCAACGTTGGCCTGAAATATGAGCGATTGCGGCTCGCCCGTGCCCTTGTACAGCACCTGCGAGGTTTGCAATTCGCCCTTGGCGTTGAATACCGATACCAGCTGCGGCTCAATGCTGCCCAAGCTTTGCTGAATGGTAGGCCAGGCAATTTCTACGGTTTCGTTGCTGCGCGCAAGGTCGGTAGTGTTTACCGCATCTACGGTTAGCGCTGAGTTTTGGCACGAGGCGAAGAACGCGGCTGCGGCCAACAGGAGTAAAGTTTTTTTCATATGCACATAATTTTAGGTTAAAACTCTTTTGCAATTTTGCGGGAGCAAAGGTAGTGTTTTTTGGCGTTTTTGTACAACTTTAGGGTAACATTCAAACATATAAGTGTTAAAAAACAATTTCAAAGGAGCTGCTTTATTTGCCGCCCCGACACCAACCTTCTAAAAAAAACCTTAGCCGCTATGTTGGGCAGAACGCACCCGTTCGGACGAGCCCCCACCTTCGTTCAATGTTAGGGGGAATTTGCCCGTCTTTTACCCATGCTCACGTGGCTTTTTACTGCGTGGGCACATTTTTTGCTATCCGCACGTGGAGCTGCGCCGTGCGCAGATAGTTTTCCTGTCATTTTGGCAGATTGACATGCCTTTTTCATATATCAACCTACCTTCCGGCCTACTTCAACATGTTTTTTGCAATATTGGCATTGCTCCTCCCCTCCCCCTCATTAAAGGGGGCTGTAACCCTGAACTGGTCGAAAATATGCGGCAGGGAAGCAACCCAACGCCTCAATGCTTCGATAAGCTCAGCATGACAACAAAAATTTAGGTGGTTTACAACCATGAATTCCCGAAAAAAATGATAAAACGGAGCTGTAGTATAACTTGCAGCTCCGTTTTTACCACTAACCACTAATAATTAACCATTAATCATCGCCTTCATTGCGCTAATGTGCTCGGGTGTGGTGCCGCAGCAGCCGCCAATGATGTTGGCGCCGGCAGCCACCACCTCGTGCACCAGGTCGCTCATTTGCTTGGGCGTTTCGGGAAAAACATCGACGCCGTTTACGTGCTGCGGAAGGCCTGCGTTGGCGTGAATGAGAATGGGCACAGAGGGCGCCTCGGCGCGCAGCTCCTTCACAATGTCTATCATGCGCTCCAACCCGTTGCCGCAGTTGGCGCCAATAATATCGGCGCCGACCTCAACGGCCGCCGTGGCTGCTGCCGCGGGGCTTACGCCCATCATGGTGCGGTACTCGCCTTGCCCCGTTTGGCTAAAGGTAAAAGTAACAATTACTTCGAGCTTGGTATTTTCCTTTGCCGCCTTTATGGCCACCACCGCCTCGTCCAGGTCGCTCATGGTTTCAATGCACACGGCATCGGCACCGCCTTTTTCTAGCGCCAGGGCCTGCTCCTTGTAGCCCTCGTACAGCTCCTGCTCGGTAACATCGCCCATCATCAGCATTTTTCCGGTGGGGCCCATGGAGGCAATTACCCATTTTTCCTCGCCTGCTGCTTGGCGCGAAAGGCGCGCGGCGGCTTCGTTTATTTCCGAAACCTTGTCGGCCAATCCGTAGTGCTCCAGCTTAAATCGAGTGGCGCCAAAGCTGTTGGTTTCCACCATGTCCGCGCCGGCGGCAATGTAACTTTGGGCAATATCCTGCACCTCGTTGGGGTGCGTGAGGTTCCACTCCTCGGGACATTCGCCGGGCTTTAAGCCTTTTTTCTGTAAAAAAGTTCCCCATGCTCCGTCCGAAACTAAGGTTTTTCCCTGCTTAACAGCAGCGGTAATGCTTGTTCTGCTCATA
>JAITVR010000116.1 GCA_031285695.1 Prevotellaceae bacterium | reverse complement strand
CGCGCCCTGCGCAGCGCAGCGTTTACAGTAGCTAAAGGCTGCTCCTGCGTGCCGCTACTACACTCGCAGTCATCACCTTGCGGCGAAACATAAATTTCCACAGCAGCATTTGCCGAAAGGCAAAATAGCGATACGAGTAGCAATAAAATAAACTTTTGCATGGCGAAAAAAATTAGAAACGTAAATATAGGAGCTTTTTTTGAAAGGAAAAAAGAACAGTGAAAAACAGAATATCTTACCCCATTTTTACCAAGCACCCGCCCACGCAGCATTGCTTTGCGCCTGTTGATGAAGAAAGGCAATTCGCTTGGTTGCGCACGTGCAGCGCGCCAAGAAAAGCAAACACCAGCGCCTCCTTAAAATTCACAACTTGTGCATCGGGAATTACGACCTTGCACGCGCACAAATCGGCAATGCGCTGCATGAGAAATTTGTTGAACGCGCCGCCGCCGGTAACCAACATTTTTTTGCCCTGCGCGCTGCGCGAAACTTGTATGGCAACATGCTCGCACACCGTGCGCAGCTTATCTTGCAGCGAAATATTACTTGCTTCAATTTTTTTGTAAAAAACCTCCTCAACCCACTCCCGTCCCAAAGATTTTGCGCCCTGCTGCGCGTAAAAATCAAGTGAATTTAATTCGCAAAGCAAGGACTCATCAAGCTTCCCTTGCGCTGCTAATAAACCGTCTTCGTCATAATTTTTACCGGCAATTTTACTCAGCGCATTGAGTACAATGTTGCAGGGGCAAACATCAAAGGCCACGCGATTTCCGCTTTGCTCAAACGAAATATTGGCAAATCCGCCGAGGTTGAGGCAGCTATCGTACTCCGAAAATAAAAGTCGGTCGCCCACGGGAACCAGCGGCGCGCCTTGTCCGCCAAGCGCAACATCGAGGCTGCGAAAATCGAAAAGGGTGGAAACGCTTGCTGCCGCAGCAAGCGCATTTCCATCGCCCAGCTGAAAGGTTATGCCGCGCTCGGGCTGATGAAAAATGGTGTGTCCGTGCGAGGCAAGGTAGTCGGCTTTCAAGTTTTTTTTGTGCAAAAAATCGGCGGATTGTTCGCCCAAAAATTTTCCGTACTCTTTGTGCAAAGCCACAAATTCAAAGGCGTTGAGCGTATGCGCGCGCTGCAATTTTTCAAGCCACTCTTGCGAGTAGGAAATAGTTTGTGCCGCCAAAATTTCGTGCTGCCACTCCCCGTTTTCATTTTGACGAAAGGCAGCAAGGCAAAGGTCTAAGCCATCGAGCGAGGTGCCCGACATCAAGCCCAAAATATTTAGCGGTTCCAAATTCAACCCTTCTTTTTAATAAATGTTCCGAGCAGGTTGGCAAATGCAACGTACCACTTTGGCAGCGTAAATCGTCGGTCGCCAACGGCCTTGTAGGTAAAGAAAATGGCCATGGGAAGCGTTACCAGCGTTGACATCCAAATGGCCATGGGAACTTCCCAGCTGCCATCGCGCGCCAACCTTTTAAAGGCGGCCGACACCATGTAGTATATCAAAAATACCACGAGCGACACAATGAAAGGCATGCCCAGCCCGCCCTTGCGAATGATAGCGCCCAGCGCTGCGCCAATGAAAAAAAGTATGATGCAGGCAAGCGGATTGGTAAATTTGAGGTGCCACTCAATGTTGTGCTTGTTTAGCGAAAGGTTGGCACGGCGCAGGTCTTCGGCTGTGGCGGCAAGCAAATTTTGCGCTTGCGCCGCGGTGTTGATTGCTTTTTCGGCCACCGCCACACGCTGCTCAACGCTAAGCGGCAGCAGCGCCGAATCGGCAGTAATTTTGTGCGGCTTGTTGCGGCTGCGCGTATCAAAATCGTAGTGGTGCGTAAAGCTTTCGGAGTAAAGAAAGTTGTGCATTTGCATGGAGGCTCTGGCGCTGTGCTCGCGCAAAAGCGAGTCCGACATTACCGTCAGCTGGCTAAGGTTGAGCATTTCGGCCTTATCTCGAAAAAGATTTTCGTCGGTGCGCTCAAAGCCGTAGCCCGTGAGCTCAAACACGGCTTCCTGCTCGCCAAACTGGTTGGTGCGAAAAGGCAGCTTGCGCTCGCCGCTGCTCTCACTTTCCTCCTCGTAGCTGTAGCCGGAGTAGAGCGTTAGTATCAAATATTTTTGGTTGGCGGTAACGCGCAGGTAGCCCGAATCGGCAATGGTTACAGCGCGGTTGCCGCTGCCCTTCGAGTGGTCGTAAATAATTACGCGGCGCAGCAACCCCGTATTTTCGTCCTTATCGCCCACGCGAATGGTGTAATTTTTTATACCATCGTAAAAAACGCCCTCCTCAATTTGCAGCTCCGGCCGCTGCTGCTTTACATCGTACAGCAGGCTCGAAAACTTGAGGTTGATGTACGGCAGCGCGTTGTTGGCAAAAAAGAAATCGCCTACCGTAAACAAGCCCGCCACCACCACCAGCGGCGCCATAATGCGCGGCAGCGAAATGCCCGAAGCCTTGAGCGCCAGCAGCTCATTGTGCTCGCCCAGGTTGCCCACCGCCATAATGGAGGCCAGCAGCAGCGACAGCGGCAGCGCCATAATGAGCAGGTTGCCGCTGGCGTAAAGTATAAGCTCCGCAATGACGCTCCACTCCAGCCCTTTGCCCACCAAATCATCGATGTACAGCCACAAAAACTGCAAAATGAGCACAAACATGACCATGAGAAACGATAGGACAAACGGGCCTATGAACGAGGTAAGAACTAACCGGTGGAGCTGCTTCACGCGAGTAAAAGTTTACAAGTTTACGGTTTACAAGTTAACATTTCCACGAGCTAAGAGTAAACTCGTAAACTTGTTAACTGTAAACTTTTCAAACTGTAAAGATAGCCTTTTACGCCCATTGCCGTCGCATTTTTTGAAAATTTTTATGCAAAACAGCAAAATGTAAAAAAAAATACCTACCTTTGCAGCCTCGTTTAAAAAATGAGCATGGCTCCGTAGCTCAACTGAATAGAGCATCTGACTACGGATCAGAAGGTTACAGGTTTGAATCCTGTCGGGGTCACGAAAAAATCGCAACTATTTGATTATTAAATAGTTGCGATTTTT
>JAITVR010000079.1 GCA_031285695.1 Prevotellaceae bacterium | reverse complement strand
CTCATGCGCGCATACTCTTTGGGTATGCGCGGATACCTTTTTACCATGCTCGCATACCCTTTCGCTATGCCAGCTTACCTTTTTGGTAAGTCAGCTTACCTTTTTGCTATGCGCGCATGGTTGGAAGGTATGCGCGCACTATATTTAGCCATGCGCGCTTAAGCTTAGTAAAAGCTCCCCGTGCTTTTTTGCCAATACCTTGCACTAAGGCAAAATGCCTTACCACCCCCCCGCAACAACATCAGCTACTTTTTTCATGAGCCAACGCGGGGTGGAGGTGGCGCCGCACACGCCTACCGAGGCGCAATTTTTAAACCATTCGGACCGTAAGTCTTCCGCATCTTCTACCATGTAGCTGAGGGGGTTGGCCTCGCGGCAGGCCTCATACAGCACCTTGCCGTTGGAGCTGTGGCGACCGCTTACAAATATTATCACATCGTGCTTTTTTGCAAACTCGCGCAGGTGCGGCTTGCGGTGCGATACCTGCCGGCAAATAGTGTCGTGCGCCTCAAAGAGCAGGCCGGTCGCCAGTTGCTTTTTTATTTCGCTGCACAGCAGCTCGTACTGCTCAAGGCTTTTGGTGGTTTGCGAGTACAGCACTATGGGGCGCGAAAAATCGAGCAGGTGTAGCTCGTCCACGCTTTCTAAAACGATGGCATCGCCGGCTACCTGCCCCACCAGCCCGTTGACCTCGGCGTGGCCGCGCTGCCCAAAAATGACGAGCTGCGCGCCTCTATTTTGCGTGTAGCTTTTGCTAATATTGCTCTGCAAATGTAGCACCACAGGGCAGGTGGCATCGATGAGGGTAATGCCGTTTTGCTTGGCCTGCGCGTAGGTTTGCGGTGGCTCGCCGTGCGCGCGAATAAGCACCGTGGCCGCGCGCAGCTGCTTCAACTCCTCGTGGTTGATTACCTTTAATCCCTTGGCCTTTAACCTGTTCACCTCTACGCCGTTGTGCACTATTTCGCCCAGCGAATATAGCGCCACGCCGCTGCCGAGCAGCTGCTCCGCCTTTTCGATGGCGCGAATTACGCCAAAGCAAAACCCCGATTTTTCGTCTAACTCTACCAACATGCCAATTAAACACTATTTATAATAGCGCTCCGCAAATGTAGGTAAATAACTTTTATCTTTGTGCTGGTCTTTTAGTTTTTTTTCCGCCGTCAACAAAAATATAATGCTATGACTGCTGTACAGCTCAATGCTAAAAAGTTGGAAATAATTGGAATGGTAATGGATACTGACGATGAGCAAATTCTCTCGAACCTCGCGTTGTGCTTCCAGCCTTCGGCGGAGTACCTCCGTCCGATGACAACAGATGAATTTCATAAGCGTATCAACCGTGCCGAGGAAGACATTGCGGCCGGACGTGTTGTGTCTCACGAAGAAATGGGAAGATGGATAAGCGAGCTACAATGAAGCTCTTTTGGTCTAAGCAGGCTCAAAGAGATATTGAGGAAATAGTAAGCTACTACAAACCTGTAGCCGGTATTCGGACAACGCAAAAAATGGTTCAAAAAATCCATGCGGGCGTTCTGCACCTTGCAGCCAACCCACGAGCAGGGCGGCGCGAAGACCTGCTTGAAGACAGCCCACAAGAGTACCGCAGAGTGATTGTTGGCAGCTACAAAATTATTTACTGTATTAAGGAAGAAACGGTGTATATTTCTACCGTTTTCGACACCCGCCGCAACCCCGAAGTGCTTCGCCAAAACTTACTCGGCGCAGATGCTTAAGGTTCCTAATTTGGAATTTGAAATTTTAAAAGTAAGCTTATGAAAAAGATTTTTGCAACCACCACCGCGCTTTGCCTATGCCTTGCAGGCTTTGCGCAAATGCAGTTTAGCAAAACCGCGCACGACTTTGGGCAGGTGCCCGAGGCTGGCGGCGAAATTACCTACAGCTTCGAGTTTACCAACGCCGGCAAGGCTCCGGTAATTATTACCGATGTAAAATCGTCGTGCGGCTGCACCACCCCCGAGTGGACCAAGCAGCCGGTGCTGCCGGGCAAAACGGGTTCGGTAAAAGCTATTTTTGACCCAAAGGATAGGCCGGGAATTTTTGATAAAGAAATTACCGTTTCTACCAAAACCGAAACCGTGAAGCTGAAGATTTCGGGCGAAGTTTTAGGCAAAACCAAGGGCACGGCCGACCTGTACCCGCGCGTGATGGGCGCGCTGCGGCTCAAGTCGCTCAACCTGCCCTTTGCCAACATTTACAGCACCGCCACGCCCACCGATTCGCTGCCTATTATCAATACCGGAAGCAGCAATTTGGCCATTAGCTTTGCCAACGTTCCACCGCACATTACGCTCACCGCGCGGCCGCAAACGCTGAAGGCAAACGAGAGCGGATTTATTGTGTGCACCTACAACGCTGCGCAAAAAAATGACTGGGGCTACGTTACCGACAAGGTCAACATTTTACTCAACGGTGCGGCCGTAAAGGGCAATGAGCTTACCGTTAGCGCCAGCATTGACGAGGATTTTAGCAAGGTAAATGCCGCCACCGCGCCCATTGCGCAATTCGCCTCGCGCACCGTTGATGCAGGCAGCGTAAAGGCAGGCGAGGGCAAGGAATTTTCCATTGCCATTACCAACGGCGGCAAAGGCGATTTGCTGCTGCGCAAAATTACATCGAACTGCAATTGTCTGCTTTTTGCCAACGCGCCAAAAAGCATTAAGGCGGGGCAAACCGTGGAGTTAACAGGAACTTTCAGCGCAAAAAACTTGAAGGGAAAGGTAAACAAAAACATTACCATCATAACCAACGCGCCCAAGCAAGCAAGTACAACGGTAAGGTTTTCGGCAGTGGTGGAGTAAGTTTTTGGCCGGCAAAACAAAAGCGGTACGGAAAAATTTTCCATACCGCTTTTGTTTTACAGCAAGGCAACAGGCTATTTTACCTCTACCCACATGCCTGTATTGTTTGCTGCAATTCCCGCATCGTACATGGCCTCGCACAAGGAGGCCGGCATGTAAAAGCGACCACGGTAGGCCGCATTGAGGCGCACCACGTATGTTGCGCTTTGCCCTGCACGTAACGGGAAATATGTGTAAACTCTGTCATCGCGTATATCGCGATAGTCGTATCCACTTTCGTTTACGCTGAAGCCCTCCATCATGCGGGTGTTGATGATTTCCCAACCCGAAGGGAAGATTTGATTCAAGATAAGATTTTTGTAGTCGCCTTGCGAGCCGATATTGTATGCTGTAACCACAGCCGTGAAGTCGGTGCCTTGCTCCAAAATTTGCGGGCTGAGGCCGTGCTTTCCATCAGCGGTAATATATTTTACCGATAATCGCACGCCTTTTTCGGCTGCTGTTTCCTGTCCTGCAGCGGGAATGCCTTGCGCTACAACACGTGCAAATACGGCGCTGCTGCCGTTATTTTTCAGCTCCACGCTTCCCTGCTGTTGTATATTTTTCAGCGAACTTTTCCAAATCGGGCGCTGCGAGGTAACGCTCTGATTTCCGCCATCGCTGTAGGTTATTTTGATGGTTTTATCGCTGTCTTCTCCCGTTGCAAATTTTGAAAGCGACATTAGACAGTAGGCCGTGGTTTGCGTACCCAACCAACGGTTGGAGGCAAGCGCTTCGGAAATTTGCTGCACTAAGGGAAAAGCGTCCTCGCGCATGTTGAGCAGCGTAAGCGTTTCCACAATCATTGCCTTGTCGCGGTCCTGCGAGCCGAAGCTTTGCGAAAATCCGTTGCTGTACTTCGGAGCATCTTTACTTGCTGTTGAAATTATTTTTTTGGCTACTTCCGATTGTCCGATTGCCGCGTATGCGCCCGCCAAACACCAGCGCGCTTGCACAGAAAGGTCAGCTTGCTCCTTGAGTCGGTTCATAGCACCCAACTCTTCCTCTTTTGCCAAAGCGAGCGTGTACAACCGGTAGGCTTGGTCAAAGTCGGCTTGACCGTGGGTGTAGTAGCTTTGCTTGTCGCTATTTTTGCTCCACATGTTAGCCTCCTTTTTCTGGAATTTTACCCAGCTGCGCTTCATGCCGTAGGGCAAAGAGTAGCCTAACTTTTCGGCTTCTATAATGAAATGTCCCGCGTAGCTGCTGCCCCAAAGATTTGGGAAGCGGTCGCCGGGCCAGTAGGCAAATCCGCCTTCGGGCGTAGTGAACTGCTTGAGGCGCTCCAAGGCTGCCTTTACGTTATCTTCAGTGCGTGAAGTTTCTTCCTTACTTAAATCTACTACCTTGTTGAGGTACAGCTGTGGAAATGCCTTTGAGGTGGTTTGCTCAATGCAGCCGTGCGGATAACCAATAAGGTAGCTTAATCGCTCCTCCAAGTTGAGCGGGGGGAATGATGAAACCTCCAGCACGGCGGAGTTGGTGCCCTCCATTCCGGGAAGCGTGTACGTGCCGCTCCACGTTTTGCCTGCCTCTACCATGGCGCTTGTGGTGCGGTACATTTTGGGGTTGGCGTTGCGCACCGCAACTTCTATCTCGTGCTCCGCCTTCTCGCCGTTGCCGGTTGCGGTAATTTTTACGGTTCCTTTTCCCACCTGCTCTTTCACCTTCAGCTTAAAGGTAATTACCTCATCGCCGGGCGTATCAAAGGCAAGGCTTTTTTGCGCTTCTTCAACTTCAAAAATATCGCTTGCCATGAGCTCTACATTTACCTCTTTAACGGATTTTTCCATAGCAAAAATATTGGCAGGCAGCAGCACCTCTTCGCCGGGGCCAAGCACGCGCGGCAGCGTGGCCAGCACCATGAGCGGTTTGCGCACCGGAACTGCTTTTTCGGTGCTGCCGTAGGCGCTGCCGTTGCCGGCCACTACCATGGCGCGAACGGAGCCAACGTAGTTGGGCAGGGTTATGGTGTGCTCATTGGAGCGACCGCTCAAAGTAAATGGCCCTAAAAATTTTACAACGGGCTTAAAGCGGTTGACCTTTGCGCGCTGCTTTGCCGCAGCCTCATCATCGCCGCCAATGGCGAACAGCTGCTCTATTTTTCCACCGAATGCACCAATTACAAGGTCGAATAAATCCCACGTGCGCACGCCTAAGGCTTCTCTTGCAAAAAATGTATGCCAAGGGCTGGGCGTTTTGAAGTTGGTCAGGTCGAGCAAGCCCTCGTCCACAATGGCAAGGGTGTAGGTCATGTCCTGCCTATTTTCTTCACTCACCTTTACGGTAAATGTTTTGCCCGGCTCAAGCACCTTAGGCATTTCTATTTTTGGCTTAAGAATAGTGCGGCTATCCTCTACCAAAATGGGGACAACACCGTAGAGGCGAATGGGCAAATCGTTTTTGGTTTGTGCGTGTGGCTGCACCAGCGATACGTGCGCATACACGTTGGGCAGCATTTCAGTCGTAAGGTCGAAGGTGATGTCGGTTTGCTTATCGTTGCAGTCCACCCAAAATGTGCGCAACACCCTGCTGCCATTTTCGACGCTTACCAAGGCACGTGCTCCCGATGATGAGGGAATGCTGAGGTGCGCTTGTTCGCCCACCTGATATTTTTTCTTGCTTGTGGTAATGCTTAGCATGGTGGCGCCAGTAGCATCACCCTGACGAGGTCTGCCACCCCAGCTGGGCCAGTCAATGTAGGAGAGTATGCCTGCCTGTGCGCCGTTGCCCGACATGTCGGTGGCGGTAATAAGGTAGCGTCCCCACTCGTTGTGTTTTGCGATAAATGTAAAGGCACCCTTACCGTTGGCAGTGCTTACCTTTTGTGTTTTAATTAGCGTTCTATATCCGCTTTGCGAGTAGTTGGCGGTGCTGCCGTTTTGCGAGCTCCACCACCAACTCCAGCTTACCTTGTAAATGTCCACTTTGATATTTCCTAAGTCTGCGGGGTTGCCCTTTGCGTCAAGCACCACAAGGTCGTAGGTTTGCTCTTTGTCGGTTTCGAGCATGTTATCGTCGCCCGCTCCTTTCGGCTCTTTTATGCCAATGTAGTACTTGTAGGGCATCATGCTTGCGCTGCTTTCGTTTACGCTGTAATCGCCGCCCTCCTCAAATACGCGCGAGGTAAACTTTAGCTTGATAGTACCGGGCGCATTGCTGCCGGGGCTGTACGAGGAGTTGATATATGCTACGCCGTCCTCGTTTAAGTTTCCGCTGAAAATTTCCTTATCTTCGGCCTCAAGCTGCTTTAACGGAGAGTCAAAGGTGTAGCTTTCGTAGCCTTTAAAAATAGTTTTACCCGAAGAAGCAAACATGTTAATTTTTGCCTCCAAATTTTTAGCGGTAGCGCCATGTAACCAACGTGAATTAAGCGTTCCTTCAATTCGCTTATCGGTAATTAAATCTCCGTTGTTGAGCGAAAATTCCACTTTAAGCCGGTTGGGTTTTACGGTTTCTATCTTAATATTTTTGCTAAAAGATGTACCGCCAACTCTTGCCACCACCTTCCAATTTCCGGTGGGAGCATCATCAGCGGTGTGCGTGGCAAAGGTGTAAAAGTGGTGCTTGTTGCCCATTTGCGTTTGGCGCTGCACCACCTGTCCAAGTGGATTTATCAGCTCAAAATTTACGGGGTGATTTTCGGGCAGCACCTTATCCCTATCTTCCAAAATGAAGGAAATAAACAGCGTGTCGCCCGGACGCCAAACGCCGCGCTCGCCGTAAATGAAACCTTTCAGCCCCTTTTGCACCACATCGCCTGAGATGTCGAAGTTGCTGAGGTTTAGCGCGCTGCCGTTGTCCACGCGCAGGTACGAGCGTTGCCCGTCTTTTTTTGCGATAAGCACGTAAGGAACGCCCTTAACTGCTACTTGTGCTACACCATCACCGTTGGTAGTTGCGCTGCCTATGAGCTGCTGCTGGTAGCTGTAGGCTTCTACCGTGGCACCGCTTTTGGGTTGCGCGCTTGCCAAATCCGTAACCACTACGTGTATTTCGCTGTTTTCGCCCTGCTTGGCAAGCACGCCCAAATCCGATGCAAGTATGTTACGAGCAATTTTACGCTTACCACCCGAATAGTACGATTGCTTACAGGGGTCGCTGTAGTACGAGCTTTCATAATCTTCGTCGTAGTAGTATTCGTAGTCGTATGAGTTGGGGTTGTCGTATTTTTTTTCAGCCTCTTCAAAGGTTTCCTCTTTTGAGGTATTGTTTTCGTCCGAATTTTCGCTTTCCTCGGCGCACGGGTACAGGGCTTGCGAGCGGTTGAAGTCTATCTCCACACGGTAAATTGCGCCGGGTTCAACCTCTATCAACTTAGAGAGGTCTATGGCGTAGCTACCCCACTGCTGCATTACCCCCTCCTCTGTGCTTTCTATCGGCATATGCTTTAGCGCAACTAAGCGCCCGGCTCTTGCCAGCTCTCGGTTTCCGCCAAGTTGGTTTACCTGCAAAAATTGCAGCACATTGCTTTCGTACAACTTTATGACTTTTACAGTTACTGCTTTGAGGCTCACGGCTTGGAATGGAATGTGCAACCCGTTGGAAGTGGGCATAATATTACCCTTACTTACAAAGCGCACCTTGGGCTTTAGCGTTTCAAAGGCTATGGTTTCTTCGTAACTTTTGTCGAGCGCACCGCCCTTTGCGCTGCGTACTCCCTCGTGCACGGTAAGCTTTTTTGAGCCGCTAACTTTACACTGCGGATATACGTACACTACGTTGAGCTCCACCTTGTAGCGAAGTCGGCTACAGCCCTCAAGCGTAATGAGCCCATCGAGGGATTGCTTGCCGTCAATAGCAGACGAGAAGCTGCATACGATTTCCGGCTGCTCGTCCGAAACAACCACTCTTGTGTTGAGCAGCCCAAAGTCATTGTAGCCGGGCACCTGCACGCTGCGCTCCTCGCTCCACTGGTATCCTATATTTTTTCCGTTGAAAAGAAGTTTTATTTTGTACGCTTGCGCTTCACTTTTTATGTTTTCAATTTTGAAAACGTGTCGGCGGTTGTCAGCGGTATGCTCCCATGCCACAACTTGCTTGTTTCCCTTGCTGTCCTTGACTTCCAAACAGGCTTCCGCCTGCTCATCGGTTACAAAGTCAGTGGTGGTAAGGTTTCCGCCAAGCATGTACATCAGGCTATCCTGGCCACCGTACATCTTCAGCTCCTCAAGGCTATACGCAAGGCGCGGCTGAATGGTGGCGAAGTTGAAGGTAAAGGTTTTGAGCTTGGCAGGAACCTCGCTGAAAATGCTGCCAACCTCAAAGTGAGCGATGTATTCTGTGCCGGGTTTAAGCCTGTCTTTTGGCCTAAACTCAATGCTGCGCGGGCTAATCAGGTAAGCTTCGCCTTCAATATTTGGGCTGAACTTAAACAGTTTTTTGTCAATGGGAGAGTTCAACTCCATGCCCGTAACTTCGTTGCTCAGCAGCACCTCAATAGAAGAGCTGACGGAAATATTTTTTTTACTAAAGCCCGTTACGTAAGGGTTAAAGACGCTATCCTGCTTTTTTTTACCGCCGCTGTTGCATGAGCTGAAGGCGAGCAAGGCTGCAAGCGCAAGGCTTAGCGAAAGAAGCAAACGAAATTTTTTCATAAAAATTAGAGGTTGATGGTAAACTTCAAAGTTAAAGTTTTTTGCCGACCGTTGGCAGCCAAGGAAAGTTAATTTTTCAACATGTTTTGATAGTGGGCAGTAAAATTTGGATATTTGCAGAAAAAAATAGGAGGTGAAGCAAAAAAGACAAATAAAATATCTTTCCTATAAAATTCTGCTTGCCACAGCTGTCCTGCTGCTGTTAACTTACGCCTTGCTGCTTCGTAAGCCACTATTCAGCAGCAGCTACTCCACCGTGCTAGAGGATAGCAAGGGTGAGCTATTGGGCGCGCAAGTCGCTGCTGACGGGCAGTGGCGCTTCCCACCAGCTCATGAAGTTCCCGATAAGGTGGCCACCGCCTTGGTTGCGTACGAGGACAAGCGATTTTACCGCCACTTCGGATTTGACCTTCGAGCAATTGCTCGCGCTGCTCGGCGCAATATTCGCACGGGGCGCGTGGTGGAGGGCGGCAGCACCATTACCATGCAGGTAATTCGCCTATCAAGAAAAAATAGAAGGAGAGTGATTTCCGAAAAAATTATAGAGCTTATTTTGGCCACTCGATTGGAGTTAAAATATTCTAAAAATGAAATACTTGCACTATACGCATCGCACGCACCGTTTGGTGGAAACGTGGTA
>JAITVR010000241.1 GCA_031285695.1 Prevotellaceae bacterium | reverse complement strand
GGCACCACCCACGCGCCCAGCAGCGACTGCGGCCTTTGGTGCTGCGCCGGCTTATACTCGCGGTTGTCGGCTATTGCAAAAAAGTTAACGCCCCACTCAGGCGGCATATTTTGCGATAGCGCAAAAAAATGGCAGAGCGCGAGGGCGGCTATGAGCAGCGTTTTTTTCATCTGTTATAGATATTGGCGCAAATGTACGATTTTTTTTGCTACTTTTGCACGGCGAAAATAAATCGTTTGAAGTAGTTTGAAAATCGTTTGAATTAGCTTGATGCGCTAACGCGCGTTATTTCTAAGGTCAAACAATCTTTAAACGCGCGGAGCGCTATGAACGATATTAAACCATTTAAACTTAACTATGAAATTAGCTTTACAGAAGAAAACCAAGATAGTAGCCACCATTTCGGATAGGAATTGCGATGTTGCATTTTTGAAAGAATTGTACGAAACGGGCATGAACGTGGTGCGCATTAACACCGCACACCAAACGCCCGAAACCTCGCTGCAAATTGTGGAAAATGTGCGCAAAGTTTCTACCAAAATCGGCATACTGGTGGATACCAAAGGCCCCGAAATTAGAACAACGAAGCTGGTTGATAGTGAAGGAGTTGTAGTAACAATGGGCGATAAAATCAAGCTGTCGGGCAACCCCGAAAAGGCCTCGAGCAAGGACATGATTTACGTCAACTACGCCGACTTTGTGCGCGATGTTCCCGCCTCGTCATTCATTCTTATCGACGATGGCGATATACAGCTCAAGGTGCTCGAAAAAAACAGCGAATACCTGCTGTGCGAAGCGCAAAACGGCGGCATAATAAAGGGACGCAAAACGGTAAACGTGCCCAACGTAACCGTCAACCTGCCATCGGTAAGCGCGCGCGATGTGGACTACATCAACTGGGCGGTGGATAACAATCTTGACTTTATTGCGCACTCGTTTGTGCGCAGCAAGGAAGATGTTTTAGCGGTGCAAAAAATACTGGACGAGCGCAAAAGCCACATCAAAATTATTGCCAAAATTGAGAACCGACAAGGCGTTGATAACATTGACGAAATATTGGAGCACGCCTACGGTGTAATGGTGGCGCGCGGCGATTTGGGGGTTGAGGTGGAGTTTGAAGAGCTGCCCGGCATACAAAAAACGTTGATAGATAAGTGCCACGCCTACGAAAAGCCGGTCATCATAGCCACACAAATGCTGCACAGCATGATTGAGCACCCGCGCCCCACGCGCGCCGAGGTTACCGATGTGGCCAACGCCATTTACCAGCGCACCGACGCCATTATGCTCAGCGGCGAAACCGCCAACGGAGAATACCCCGTGGAGGCGGTAAAAACCATGACCAAAATAGCCATTCAGGTTGAAAAAGACTTGCTGCCCTACGAAGATAAACCCTACCACAGCATGAAGGATAAGGTGGCTATAGCCCTTGCCAAATCAGCCGTGCAGGCAAGTCAAGAGCTGCCCATTCGCGCCTTTATAACCGATAGCTACTCGGGGCGCGCACCGCGCTACTTGGCGGCTTTCCGCAGCAATGTGCCCATCTTTGCCCTGTGCTATTTGGAGAACATTATACGCGAACTCTCGCTCAGCTACGGCGTGTTTTCCTACCCCGCCACGCCGCTCAAAAACAACGATGAATTTTCGCGCTACGCCATTCGCTTCTTGCGCGACCACGGCTGCATCACAAGCCACGATTTGGTGGCCATTACGGCCGGCAACTACAACGCCGAAGGCGCCACCACCTACCTCGAAATTGGCGTGGCGCAAAACATTCTTAGCGAGGTAAACCAAGAAGCATACTACGCACTTTAAAAGGCAATGTACAATGAATAATGGACAATGGATAATGAGCTGCTGGCGTAGAGCGCTGCACGTATTTAAATTATCCATTATTCATTGTACATTGTTCATTGCTATTCCCGCTTACGCAAACGAAGAAGAAACGCCCGAAGATTTTACCGCCGAAGTATTGCAGGCCATGAAGTACGAGCGCTGCCAAGATGCGCTCAACCTGCTTTTGGACAAAGAGCGCACCGACGATACGCTCAGCACGCAGCACCGCTACCTCATGGCCGAAGCCTTTGCCTGCTTGGGCTCTACCAAAACCGCCCTGCGCATTTACAGCGATTTGCTCAAGCTCGACAAGGAAAATGCGCTATATACCCACCGCCGCATGATTTTGCACGCACAGCAGCAGCGTTGGAAGCAAGCGCACGCCGACTGCCTGCAGCTACAGTACCTCATGCCGCGCGAAATTTCCTACTGCAAAGTCTGCGGCGAGGTTGCCCTTGAGGTCGCGCAGTACGACGATGCGTACAGCTTTTTGCGCCGCCACCTGCAGGCGCACACGCACGATGTAGATGCGCTATACGTGGTGGCAAAAATTTACCTGAAAACCGGTAAGTATAACGATGCGCTGCTTGCCATCAACGACTGCATAACCGCCATGCCGCACATGGGCGAATACCGCCTGCTGCGTGCGCAAATATACGAGCAGCAGGGTGTGCTCAACTTCGCTGCCGACGAGTACGCAGCCTACCTCAAGCAATTTTCCACCAATCACAAAGTTTGGCTACAGTACGGACAGCTGCTGCAAAAGTTACAGCGCAAAACCGAGGCCTGCCAAGCCTTTGAGCTGTCACAAGTCAACGGGAACTTAGATGCGGGAAAATTCCTACATCGATATTGTAGGTAAAAGTTAAACCCGCTCGCAATGACGGTGCGCGCGTAGTAGGTTGGGGGTAAAGAAAAATCCCCACTCTTGCCAAGGGCAAAAGCAGGGAGCGTAGATAAATTCCTAAAAAAGTGTTCCTTAAATAATTTTGAGCTACAAGCTTACCGCAATCCCTTTCTCTGCCAAGTATTTTTTCAGTGCAGGAATTTCAACTTCGCCAAAATGAAAAACGCTTGCGCCAAGCGCGGCGTCAACTTTGCCTACGGTAAAGGCATCGGCAAAGTGCTGCATGCTGCCTGCGCCGCCCGAGGCAATAATGGGAATGCGCACCGTATCGTGTAGCTGCGCCAAGG
>JAITVR010000235.1 GCA_031285695.1 Prevotellaceae bacterium | reverse complement strand
GGCTTGTGCGGTGGCGTGCGGTGGGCGGACAAAATTGCGGTTCGAGCTTTATTTTGTCTTGACTTTTGGTTACTTTGCGTCAAGGCAAAGTGACAGAGAGAAGTAATAGTGCTAGCATGAGATGCTCCGACAGGCTAAGCATGACAAACAGACAATAAACTAACAAACATTTTAAAAACTAAAAACATTATGATTACAGAAAATAAAGATTTGATGACCCAAGCCCGCGAAAACCTCAAGGGCAATTGGGGTTTACCCATCGGCGTTTCGCTGGTGTGCGCTATTATAGTGGGTGGGTTCGGATTAATTGTTCCTCCCTTCGGCTCCTTGGCGGTGCTGCTCGTGGCCGGTCCCTTGTACTTGGGGCTTTATGACTTTTACCTCGCATTTTCGCGAGGACACAACGTGCGCTTCAGCCAGCTGTTCGATGGCTTCAGCTACTTTGTTACTGCGCTGCTAACCTACCTGCTGATGGTGCTGATTATACTCTTAGGGCTGCTGCTGCTCATTGTGCCCGGCATTATTTGGTCCTTTGCCTACTCGCAAACCTTCTTCGTTTTGGCCGATAACCCCACCATTAGCCCTACCGATGCGCTAAGAAAAAGTAGGGAAATGATGAACGGCTACAAGTGGAAGTACTTTTGCCTAAGCTGTCGTTTTATTGGCTGGGCGCTGCTTTGCATTCTTACCTTGGGCATCGGGTTTATTTTCCTTGCCCCCTACATGCAGCTTTCGTTTACCAAGTTTTACGAAGATGTAAAGGCAAATTATGTAGAAGTTGCCTAAAATTTTTCTTTCAAAGTAAAAAAGGCAGCACATTTACTTGTGCTGCCTTTTTAATTTGGAATTTGAAATTTGGAATCTGAAATTACCTCCGCTTCATCGCCACCACATTTTCCACGTGGTGCGTGTGCGGAAACATATCTACCGGCTGCACCTTGGTAATTTCATATTGCTCCGCCATTAGCGCAAGGTCGCGCGCCTGCGTGGCGGGGTTGCAGCTCACGTACACAATGCGCTGCGGCGCGGCGCGCAGTATGGTTTGCGCCACATCGGGGTGAATGCCCGCGCGCGGCGGGTCAAGTATAATTACGTCGGGTTTGCCGTTTTGCGCAATAAAATCGTCGTTCAGCACATCTTTCATATCGCCTGCGTAAAACGTGGCGTTTTCAATGCCGTTCAGCCGCGCGTTTACCCACGCATCGTCAATCGCCTCCTTCACGTACTCCACGCCCACCACTTTTTTGGCATTTTTTGCTATAAAGTTGGCAATGGTTCCCGTTCCCGTGTACAAATCATATACCACTTCGCTGCCCGTAAGCTGTGCAAAATCGCGCGCCACGCTGTACAGCCGGTACGCCTGCTCCGAGTTGGTTTGGTAAAACGATTTTGCCCCAATTTTGAAGCGCAGGCCTTCCATTTGCTCAAAAATATGGTCGCGCCCGCTGTAGCAAATAATTTCTTGGTCGCCAATTGTGTCGTTGCGCTTGCTGTTAATTACGTATAGTAGCGCCGTAATTTGCGGAAATTCGCGCTGCACATTTTGCATCAGCGCGCTGATTTTTTCCTCGTCATTTTTTGCAAAAACCACAATCACCATCACCTCGCCCGTGCTCGATGTGCGAATAATCAAGTTGCGCAGCAGCCCGGTTTGCTCTCGCAAATTAAAAAAATCGTAGCCGTTTGCTACCGCAAAATTTTTAATAAAAAGCCGAATAGCGTTCGAAGGTTCTTCCTGTAAATGGCATTTTTTTACGTCCAGCACCTTGTCAAACTTCATAGGAATATGAAAGCCCAGCGCAGGTTCACTACGCTCGTTGTCATTCTGAGCGAAGCGAAGAATCTCATGCTCGCAGCATGTCGGCAAAGGTGTGCCAACTTGAGATGCTTCACTTCGTTCAGCATGACAACCCTCAACATTCATTTCCTCCCTCGTTCTCCACCTTTTGTGCGAAAACGTAAACTCCAGCTTATTCCTGTACAGTCTCGTCTTTTCCGAGCCTATAATGTTGTTAATTTTAATATCGCTAAATCCGCCTAAGCGCACAAGCTGGTCTTCCACCTGCTGCTGCTTGCACTTTAGCTGCTCGGGGTAGGGCAGGGGCTGCCACTTGCAGCCGCCGCAGGTGCCGTAGTGCTCGCAAAAAGGCTGCACCCGCAGTGGCGACGGCTGCACCAGCTGCGTAATGTAGCCCTCCATAAAGTGGCTGCGCTTTTTGGTAAGCTGCACGTTTACAACATCGCCCGGAACGGCAAAGGGCACAAACAGCACCACGCCGTCCACGCGCGCCACGGCCTTGCCCTCGGCGGCCACCTCGGCTATGGTAACATTTTCTATAGTAGGGAGCATTTTTTTCTTCATGCCGACAAAAGTACAGTATTTTTTACCCCCTCCAAAGCTAAAAATTCATAGCAGCATATATATTAAATATTGTTTTAATGCTCTTATCTTTAATTAATTATGTTTTGTATGCAAAAAAATGAGAGAAAAATTTAGGGAAAAGAGTACCGACAATGCTTTTTTATCCTATATTTGCAAAACAAAACTCAGTTGAACAAACCATTAAAAACAAAAAAATACTATGAAAAAAAGTTTAATTGCAATGGCGCTTATGTTTGGCGCAGTGGTGTTCGTAGCATCTTGCGGTGATGAAGACCCTGAGAAAACCTGCAAGACGTGCACGGTTAAGATTGTTGGTGGTAATGGTGCTAATGCCGATGCTACGTCAAGTGTTTATGTGTCTGGAGAATACTGTGATAGCGACCTTAGTGCCGTGGAAGCAAAAAATGGTGCCGCAATTGAAGCCACTGAGACCAACTTTGCAAAAGGCGGTCAGTACAGTGTCGTTTGCGAATAAGCATTAGTTTACTTTAGCAAAGCAATAATTTCCTCTACTCGCTACGGCGGGTAGGGGAAATTTTGTTTTTTATAAAACATTAGGCAATTTACAATTGAGGTTGAAAAGTAGAATAAGTACAGAAAAAAGTACTTATCTTTGTGTAAACAAATTTTACAAAGTATGAAAGCCGTAAACTATACCGATTTAAGGCGCAACCTAAAGGGCTACTTAGATGATGTTGTAATGGACAGCGATGTGCTGACGGTGTATCGCCCCGACAATACGGGCGTTGTGATTATTTCAATGGACGAGTACAACGCCATGAGCGAAACCAAGTACCTAACATCGTCGCCTGCCATGTTGGAGCGCTTGCGTAGCGCAGGGGCACACATGAAGGCCGAGGTTGGCGTAAAGGTAAGCATAGACGAGCTGTAATGGAGGTAACTTTTTCGCCGGAGGCAATGGAGGATTACGAGTATTGGAAAAAAGTTAATTCCATAGTCGTCAAGCGCATTAAGCTGCTGCTTGCGGATATATGCGAGCACCCTCATGCGGGTATAGGCAAGCCGGAGCGGTTAAGGTACGAGCTGTCGGGCTGGTGGTCAAGAAGAATAAATGCTGAGCACAGGTTGGTATATGCCGTGCGCGAAAATGGTATTTACGTTCTTGCCCTGCGCTACCATTATTGAGTGGTAGTTTTCGCTTAGCGAGAAAATCGCTATCTTTGCAACCTTACAAATCGGAAATTTTAGAAAAATGCTGAACACTATAGAAGAAGCCGTAGAGGACATTCGCAAAGGGAAATTTGTTATTGTGGTGGACGATGAAGACCGCGAAAATGAGGGCGACCTCATTGCTGCTGCCGAGTTCGTTACGCCCGAAATGGTTAACTTTATGCTCAACGAGGGGCGCGGCGTTATTTGCGTGCCGCTTACCGAGGCGCGCTGCGATGAGCTGGAGCTGGGCATGCAGGTGGCGCGCAACACTTCGTCGCACGAAACGCCCTTTACCGTTACCACCGACCTGCTGGGGCACGGCTGCACCACCGGCGTATCCACGCACGACCGCGCTGCCACCATTCGCGCCTTGGCCGATGCTGAAATGAAACCCGAAGATTTTGGTCGCCCGGGACATATCAATCCTTTGCGAGCAAGAGATAAAGGCGTGCTGCGCCGCGCCGGGCACACCGAAGCGGCCATTGATTTGGCGCGCATGGCGGGTTGCAAGCCTGCTGGCGTGCTCATTGAAGTTATGAACGCCGATGGAACCATGGCGCGCCTGCCTCAGCTGGAGGTGGCGGCCAAAAAGTTCGACCTCAAAATTATTTCCATAGCCGATTTAATTGCCTATCGCCTAAAGGGCGACAGCATGGTGGAGCGCGGCGCGCGCGCCAGCCTACCTACCGAGTGGGGCGATTTTGATGTGGTGGTGTACCGCCAAAAGCAGAGCGGTTTGGAGCACGTGGCCCTGGTAAAAGGCACGTGGGCACCCGATGAGCCGGTGCTGGTGCGCATGCACTCATCGTGCGCCACGGGCGATATTTTCGGCTCGTGCCGCTGCGATTGCGGCGCGCAGCTGCATGAGGCCATGCGCATGGTGCAGGCTGCGGGCAAAGGTGCGGTTATTTACCTAAACCAAGAAGGGCGCGGCATTGGCTTGTTCAACAAAATTCAAGCCTACAAGCTGCAGGACGAGGGCATGGATACCGTAGAGGCTAATCTTGCCTTGGGATTCCGCGATGATGAGCGCGACTACGGCGTGGGCGCAAGCATGCTGCACGATTTGGGCATTCGCAAAATGCGCCTAATGACCAACAATCCGCTCAAGCGAAAAGGACTTGAGGGCTACGCCTTGGAGGTGGTGGAAAATGTTCCGATAGTGATAGCTTCCAATCAGCACAACGCCGCCTACCTAAAAACAAAAGAAGTGAAAATGGGGCACAAATTTAGTTGATAATGAATAATGGACAATGAAAAATTTTTGTCCATTATCCATTGTCAATTATTCATTGTAAAAAATGTTACTACCAATATACTTATACGGCTCTCCTGTTTTGCAAAAAGTGGCGGAGGATATTACCCCCGATTACCCCGACTTTAAGCAGCTTTTGGCCGACCTTTGGGAAACCATGCGCCACGCCGATGGCGTAGGTTTGGCCGCGCCGCAGGTGGGCAAAAGCATTCGCCTTTTTGTGGCCGATGCCGAACTTTTGGCCGAAGATTATCCCGATGGAAAAGGCTTCAAAAAAACGTTTATCAACGCGCACATTGTGGAGGAAGGCGGCGATGAATGGGAGTACAACGAAGGCTGCCTTAGCGTGCCGAAAATTCACGAAGATGTGAGGCGCACCAAGCGCGTGCGCGTGCAGTATTTGGACGAAAATTTTGCGCCGCACGACGAGTGGTTCGAGGGTATTTGCGCCCGCATTATTCAGCACGAGTACGACCATTTGGAGGGGAAAACCTTTGTAGATAAGCTCTCGCCACTGCGCCGCCAGCTGCTCAAATCGAAGCTGACGAAGATAAGCAGCGGCAAGGTTTCAACCAAGTACCGAACAAAACAGTAATGTACAGCTGACAATGGACAACGGATAATTGTCCATTGTCCATTATTCATTGTCCATTGATTCTTGTTGTCGATAGCGGAGCCACCAAGGCCGATTGGCGCTTGGCGCTGCCCGACGGAACGCATAAAAATTATGCAAGTCGCGGCATCAACCCGCTGCACATTTCTCCCGCCGAAATATTGCAAACCCTGCATGAGCGCGTGCCTGCCGAGCTGCACAACGTGCCTGTGCAGCAGCTGTTTTTTTACGGCGCAGGCTGCGGCGCATCAGCAGCAAGTGATGTGCTGAAAAATGCTTTTGCGGAAATTTTTAGCAGCGCAACAATTGAAATTCTCCCCGATTTTTTGGGTGCAGCGCGCGCACTTTTTGGTCGCAAAAAAGGCACGGTAGCCATACTTGGCACAGGCTCGGCCTGCGGATTTTACGATGGCGAGCGGATTGTGAAAACCTCCGCATCGCTCGGCTACATTCTTGGCGACGATGGCAGCGCAACGGATTTGGGCCGGCGACTGCTGCGCGCATTTTTTCACGGCAGCTTACCGGCTTCGCTTTCGCAAAAAATAAATGTAACGCGCAGCGAAGTGCTGCAAAATGTTTATCACAGCGATTCGCCGGCGATTTATCTTTCCTCGTTTTTGCCGTTTTTTATTGAAAACAGCAGCGATAATTTTGTAAAAAAAATGCTGCAAGATGCGTTCAGCGATTTTTTTACCCACCATGTAAAAAATATTCATGCAGCCGAAAGTAGCTTGGGAATTGTTGGCTCGGTGGGCTTTTTGTTTGCCGATGTGCTGCGCGAAGTTGCGCTGCTATATGGAGTTGAAAATCTTGTTTTTTTGCAGTATCCCGTAGCGCAGCTGGCCGAATTTCATATTTTGCAGCAATAATTTTGCGGATGTCGCATTTTTTTATACCTTTGCGCTCCCTAAAAAGCCCAGATGGCGAAATTGGTAGACGCACCACTTTGAGGGGGTGGCGCCCGCAAGGGTGTGCAAGTTCGAGTCTTGTTCTGGGCACAACGGTCTTTTTTTCTCAAATAGTTTTTTGCCCAGATGGCGAAATTGGTAGACGCACTAGTTTCAGGGACTAGCGGTCGCAAGGCTGTGCAGGTTCGAGTCCTGTTCTGGGCACGCTGAATGCGCTGACAATCTATAGTAGGATTGTCAGCGCATTTTTTTTGCGTAAGCGGAATTTTTGTACCTTGCAGCTGAAAATTTTTACTAAAAAAAATATGGGAATAAAGCATAGGTTAATTGTGATGAACTTCCTCCAGCTTTTCGTTTGGGGAGCTTGGATGATGACGCTGGCGCACTACGGTTTTGTAGAAATGCAGTGGGATAGCGCGGAGT
>JAITVR010000146.1 GCA_031285695.1 Prevotellaceae bacterium | reverse complement strand
AGCAAGGTGCACGAACGGCTTGGCGACACCCGCACGCTGATTTCAAGCGGCACTTCCTACTTTGAAAATAGCTGGATAAACGACAGCATTTTTGGCAAAAAAGCGCACGGCGTTTTGCGCGTAAACGGTTTTGTTGCCATCGGCGGACGCATGATTCCCGTTGCTGTGTGGGGCGTTGACGATAAAAACATTGAACCAAATAATGCAAAAATAAATCCGAAATTAGCAACCGAAATCAACTTGCAAGCAGGCGAAGAATTGGTGCTGCGACTTCCTGCAGCAGGGCTCGTTCCATCGGGTTCGCTGTTTGTAACCGATAGCTATACGACTTCACTAAGGTTAGAATTGCAAGATGTAGTTGACGTAAAAAATGGCGGAAACATTGCGCTTGACAACGTTCAGCAAACGCCGTACAACATTTTTTTGAACCGCGAAAATTTAGCGGAAGCAATGAACGCCGCAGGAAAAATCAACCTAATTTTTTCGCCCGAAAATATTTCTTCAACTCAAATAGCGAACTCGTGGACACCCGCAATAAGCGGCGTAAAAGTTATGCAGCACAAGGATTTCAGCGCAGTTACATCTGAGCAAATTTTCATGCCGCAAAAAATAGTCGATGCTATTTGCAAAAAAAACGGCGAATGCAACCGACTTTTTTCGTACTTAGTTAACGGCATCGCAAAAGGCAAAAACGAAGTCCCCTACTCTTTCGCAACGGCTATTGATTTTTTCGATGGACAAAAATTATCGAACAACGAAGCAATTTTACCCGATTACACCGCGCGCAGAGTTGGCGCAAAAACTGGCGACAGCATTACGCTTTCGTACTTTGTGGCGAGCAGTGGACTGAAAAATTTGACGGAAAAACACGAGCGATTTTTTGTAAAAAAAATTGTTCCGCTGCGTGAGCTCGTTGCCGACAGCACGCTCAGCGCGGAGTTTCCGGGCTTGTCCGATGTTGAAAGTTGCACAGACTGGGACAGCGATTTGCCCATAAACATGGAAAAAATTGAGCAGGAAGATGAAGATTTTTGGGAGAAATATAGCAGCACGCCAAAAATTTTGATTGCCTACGAAAAGGGTAAAGAAATTTGGAAAAACGATTTTGGCAGCGCTACTGCGGTAAGAATTAGTAACAAAAAAACTGCCGACCTTTCGGCAATTACGCCCGAAATTGCAGGCGTAAACGTGGCGTATCCGTATGAAATTGCAATGAAATCCGCTGTGAGCGGCGTTGATTTTTCCTCACTTTTTCTCTCGCTCGGATTTTTCATTGTCATAGCAGCACTGCTGCTGGTGGCAATGCCCATCTCGCAAATGCTGTACGCGCGGCGCAAAGAAGTTGAACTTTTTTCGGCACTTGGGTACAGCAAAAAACGCATTGCGCTCCTGCTTTTTCGCGAAGCAATTCCTGTTATTACAATCTCCGCTATTGTAGGCGCAGCGCTATCTGTAGCGTACACGCAGGTGGTGCTGTGGCTGCTCAACGGCGTGTGGAAAGGCGCCACGCACACCGAAGGAATTGCAATACACATCAGCCTTGCGCCGATTATTGCAGCGATTATTATTGTGGCAATTTTATCGTCGCTCATTGTTTGGTTTTCGTTGCGCAAAACAAAAAAACGCAAAAAAATCAACAAAAAAAATGCGGCGTACGGCAGCTTTTCTGTGCACAAAAAAGTGATTGCATTTCTTCGGGCTGATAAAAAAGGCACGCTACTTTCGTTCATTTCGCTATCCATTGGCGTATTTTTGATATTCGTTGTAGGGCTTAACCGGCGCGGGTTTGCTGATGCTTCACAGCTCGCTTCGGGCACAGGCGGCTACACTTTTTGGGGCGAAAGCAGCGTACCCATTTACCACGATTTGACCACCACCGAAGGGCGCGAAAAGTTGGGCTTAAAAGGTCTTCCCAATGGCGTTGAAATTCTTCAGCTGCTGCGTTGGCAGGCTGACGATGCAAGCTGCTTGAACCTAAATAAACCTGCTGAGCCAACAATTTTGGGCGTTGATTTGAAAACTTTGGGCAAAAGTTCAATCAAAATAGCTTACCCCCAACCCCCTAAAGGGGGCTATAACGGCAGACAGGGCACTTACCCCGTTTACGCCGATGCTACCGTAATTACCTGGGGACTTATGAAGGCTGTTGGCGACACGCTTACGCACCGCAACGCACTGGGAAATCCCATAACGCTGCGGATTGCGGGCGCGCTATCGAACACCATTTTTCAGGGTGCGCTGCTGATTGACCGCACACTGTTTGCGCAGCTGTGGGGAAGCGGAAAGGGCAGCGAAATAATGCTCGTAAAATGTGCGAAAGAAAGCGAGGAGCAGGTGAAAAACATTATGGAAAAATCCATGTACAACTACGGACTAATGCTCACGCCAACCGCGCAACGGCTCGCCGAATTCAACAGCGTAACAGACACGTACCTAACTATTTTCATGACGCTCGGCGCGCTAGGTTTGCTCGTAGGAATCATAGCATTTGTGGTGGCTGTACGCAAAAATCTTGCCATGCGACACAGCGAAACAAACCTTTACCGCGCGCTTGGATTTTCGGACAAAAGAGTAAAAAACATGCTGCTGCAAGAAAACTTAATTGTGCCAATTTTAGCCATTGCTGTTGGATTTTTTGGCGCACTAATTTCACTCGCAAAAACGTTGGAAAATGTTGGAGGCGGAATTTGGCTACTGGCTTTTTCTACCGTGATAGCGTTGGTTTGCTGCGCCGTTTTGTTCATTAATTTTACCGTAAAAAAGTGCGTTGAAAAATGAAAATTATCTTCATCACACCCGGCTCCGGCGATTCATTTTACTGTAGCAACTGCCTGCGCGACAACATGTACGCACAATCGCTTCGGCGCGCAGAGCACGACGTAATTATACTTCCGCTGTACCTTCCAATTGCCGGCGCAAACGTGGACAAGGAAGAAAAACCGGTATTTTTTTCGGCCATTGCACACTACGTTTCGTGCATGGTGGCGGGGCAAAAACCGCTTCCCAAATGGCTAAAAAAATTGCTCAGCGCAAAGCGAATAATGTCAATTGCGGCAGGAATGTCGGGCGCTACATCGTCCGTGGGGCTTGAGAAAATGACGCTTTCGATGATTTATGGAAATGACAAATCATTTTTATCCGAAGCGCGCACGCTGGTGGATTGGATTGAGCAGGACGGAAACCCCGATGCTATTCACATCTCAACCTCAATGCTCATCGGCATTGCGCGCGTAATTCGAGAGCGAATGAATGTGCCCATTATTTGCTCGCTCAAGGACGAGGAAGTTTGGCTCGACAAAATGCGTCCGCAGTTTATTGATGCTGCTTGGAAAGGAATTGCAGACAGCATTTCGCTCGTTGATAAGTTTGTTACCGTGAGCGATTTTTACAAAAAATATATTCAAGCGCGCATTCCCGAATTGACCAAGGTTGAAGTAATTTACCCCGGTTTAGTCGCACCAAAAACGCAGGTAGCACTTCCTGCGCAGCCCACCATTGGCTACCTCAGCCGCTTCAACTACGACAACGGCGCAGACACACTTTGCAAGGCTTTTGCGCTGCTAAAACAACGCAATGCAATTCCAAATCTTCAGCTCAAAAT
>JAITVR010000128.1 GCA_031285695.1 Prevotellaceae bacterium | reverse complement strand
ATGGGCCACGAGCCGTCAGCGCGCACATTTTTAGCCAAAAAAGAAGCGCCCAGCTGCGTGGCCGTATGCTCGCGAAAGCCTGCGCCGCACATGCACATGGTAACAAAAGCGGTCAAAGGTGCGGCTTCCAAAAATCCGCCGTTGGAGGGTTGCAGCTTTTCGAGCACCCGCAGCGATTTTTTTATAAATAATTTGCGTAGCGGCGAGAGAATGTTTTTTCTTCCTTTTTTGTACCGTAAAATACCTACGGCAATGAGCGCGGGAATGGCGTAACTTACCACCGGAAGCCGCAGGAAGCGAAAGAGCTTTTGCGGCAGCACCGACAGCTCAAAGGGCAGCTGCGGAATTTTTTCCCAGCTCGAAATTACGCCCGCCAGCGCGCACATTACCAAAATGGGCACCGAAAAAGTCAGGTCTTTTCCGTAGTAGCTCAGCACGCCTTTTACAATGTGCTGGTCGGTTGTGCCGCCAAATTTTTCGGCTAAATACTCCTTTGTTTTTTGCGGCGCGGTGCCAACAGCACAAAGCGAGGCGTAGGTAAGCAGCGTGGCCGTCATGTTGGCGGGGCTTTCGGCGCTATCGCCCCACGAGCCGCCGGGAAGCATGGTATTTGTTAACCAATTTTTTCCCTGCTGAATGTGCGGCGCGTACTTTTCGCTATCCACCATGTGCAGCGCAAAAATAGCTACAGAGGTGGAAATGGCGCTTGACGACAATTCTCCACGCCAAATTGCGCCATCGGCAGGGCGCTTTGAAAGCAAACGCTCGCGCAGCGCGGCAATCATTTCGTCTATCAGTTCGTTTTTCATGCTATATTTTAAACTTTTAAGTTACCAAGTACCAGTGACCAACTACCAATTTGGCACTTGGTCATTGGTAACTGGCACTTGCGCCCAGCGCCAACAAGCCATAAAACGTATATTCCACATCGCTTTTTTCCTCCAATAATGTGGCGGAAAAACCGCCCGAATTGAGCCAGTGCGCCTCAATAAAATTGCGCGCCGAATATTTTGGTTTTACGCCGTAGCAATTCAGCACAAACAGCGCGGTGGCGGTGGATAGCAAATCGGGAACAGGCGAATTTGCTGCCGCAAAAAAGCCACCCGATTCGTCCTGCGCATTGCGCAAAAAAAGCACATCGTCATTTTCCTTGTAGCCGCGCAGCTGACCTTGCACGGCAAGCGCAGCAACGGTTGCGTTGGTGGTGGCGGTTAATCCGTCAGCTGAGTTTTTGTATCCGCCGTTGGGCAAATGATAATTTTCCAATGCTTCGACAGGCTTGGCACAACAGCCCGCATCCTCCAACAGCGACAGCCAAACAAACTGCGTGTAGGGCGACTGAAAATCGCCGTGCGGAACATCGGAAAAAGTGCTTAAGCTGCGGATTTTTTTTGCAAAAAAAGGCTGTGCAAGTAGCCCGATTTTTCCCCATTTCGTCAGCCGCTCCATCATGCGGCAGCGCAGGTAGGCAGCGTAGTGAATCAAGTCTAAATCACTTGTATTTTGCTGCGATAAATACAGCTTTGTTTTACTTATATCTATTTGATTATCAAGTATATACAAAAGAAATAATCCAAACGAAGTGTAGTACAAATCGGCTGTTCCGCTTTTGTTTTTAAACGCGCCGTTGTCCGTTTTTTGCGATGCTACAAAGTCAGCAATTTTGGCAAGCGCTTCGGCGCTCAGCTGCGCTTTTCCTTTTTGCAGCGCGCGAAATAATTTTGCTGATATGGTGCTTCTCACTTTTTCAAAATTTTTTGCGTAAGCCGAAAAAGCAGCCGCTTCAGCTCCACATTTGCTACCTCGCGCAGCGTTGCCAAGGCTTCGGTGTGGTACTGCTCCGCCATTTTTTGCACGCGCTCAAGTGCTTTTTCCAGGCGATTTTTATTTTCGGCATGGCCAAGAAATGTTTTCCAATCGCTGCTTTTGAAAAGTGCTTCCGTAAAATTTTTATCCGCCTCCTGCTGCTCGCAAAGCGCCGCCAGCACTGCCGATGGGCGCAGGGCAAGCGGCTCGTTGGTATCAAAATCTTCCAAGTCGTCCTGCAGCTGGTAGGCAACTCCCATAGCCTGCGAATAGCGGTGCAGCGCAGCCTGTAGCGGCGCATCGCCTTTGGCAAAAATGGCGCCCATGCTAAGCGCAACATCGAAGGCGGGAACGGTTTTATTTTGGAAAATTTCTAAGACAAAATCCATGGTGAGCGGCTGCGGATTTTCGCTCCACTCCAGCTCCATTCCCTGCCCGTTGCAAAGGGCAAGATGCGCCGCTGCGGCAATTTTTATGAGCTCCATTTTTCCGCAATTTGTTAGCAGCCGGTAGCCTTCGCCAAGCAGCATGTCGCCTACGTTGATGGCCACGGAGCTGCCGTGCGCCGCGTGCACCGTTTGCCGGCCGTAGCGCTGCGCGTCGTTGTCCTCAATATCGTCGTGCACCAGCGAGGCCTTGTGAAAACACTCCACGGCAACCGCCGCCGTTTGCACTTCTTGAGGAATATTTTTTTCGCCGCTTAGCGCTAAATAAACCGATGCCAACAGGTAGGGACGCCAGCGTTTGCCGTCGCTGCACAGCCAATCTAAAGCAAGTGACCAGTGACCAGTAACCAGTGACAGGTTACGTTTTTCACCTGTCACGTTTGTCACATTTTTCTTGCTAAACCAATCATTTACGGAGGTTTTCAGCTTGTCGTAATCCAACAAATTTGCCTCTTCGTCCGACTTCATTTCGAGCAGCTGATACACGTATTCGTAGTCCACATCGGTATCTTTGCAGCCGTCAACGTTTAGCGGAATGGCCAATCCGGGCACGGCGTGGCTAATGAGCAGCGGAAATGTTTTTTCGAGCGAATCTAAGCAGCTTACACCGATTACGGCGTCCACCACGCGGTTTTTAATCAGCTCAACTACTGATGTAAATCCCTCGGCCACAAGGCTCATCATGCCCAACTCATCGGCTTTGTCCTGCAAATTTGGAATGGAGCAACGGCTACAGCGGTGGCACAAAAGTCCGAGCTCGTCTATTTCTGCCTCGCATTTTTTTGAGTTGCTCAAGCACTTTGGCAGCACCAAAATTCGCCTTTCGTAGGGAACAGAAGCCACCACACTGCGCCACGCAGCGTTGTGAATTTCTACCATCAGCCAACCTTTTATTTTTTCATTAACTATTTGATTATCAAATAGTTGCAATGATAAATCCGAAAGTTCAGTCATGGATAATGGCGGCACAAGCGCACGGCTGCTCACGAAATTGTTAATCAACTTTCGCAAGCGTTGTCGCTCCTTGTAGGGCTGCGGAACGGTGTGTATTTGTGCTGTATCCATTTAATTTTCTTCGTAGTAGTACGAGTAATCTATGCCTTTCATAAACATTTCTCGGCTGTCGATTTCATCGGTTAGGGCGTTTTTTAGCAAGCCTTTTAGCGTTGTGCCGTCGGTGGCGCTTTTTACCATGGCGTTGAGGTAGTCGTTTTTGCTGATTTTGCTCCAGTCCACGCACTTTTTTAGGCGTTTTTTCAGTATCAAATCCAACCAAATGCGCGTGCTGCGCCCGTTGCCCTCCATAAAAGGGTGGGCAATGTTCATTTCCACGTACTTGTCGGCAATTTCATCGAAGGTTTTTTCGGGCATTTTTTCAATTTGCGTGAGCGTGCTACCCAAAAAATGCGATACGGCAAACTGAAATCCGCCTTTTGAAATATTTTTTTGCCGTATTTGCCCCGCAAAATCGTACAGCCCACCAAAGAGGTAGGCGTGAATTTGCTGCAAGCTTTTTGCCGTGCCCACATCTTCCGTATTCACAAGGTTGCTTTCAAAAAACGAGTACGCTTTTTTCTTGCTTTGCCCGTCAATGCTGTTGTCGCTGTAGGTAAACCAGTCCAAAAATTTGATGGCTTTGCCGCTGTTGGGAAA
>JAITVR010000237.1 GCA_031285695.1 Prevotellaceae bacterium | reverse complement strand
TGCATTTACTCTCCTACAATTCTCACTTCGCCCAGCAAGCCTGCCTCCTGCAGCGGCTTGTTTTTGAGCAAATATTCGGGGGCAAGCGTCCAGAATTTACGCTCGTTTTCGGGCTTGGCATAGTCGCCAATGAGAGCGTTTGCCCAGGTGTTGGTAAGGTCAATCGTTAGCTCGTTGGCACCTGTGCGCAGCGCATGCGCAATGTCCACGCGGTAGGGCGTAGTCCACGCTGTGCCACAGGGCTGCCCGTTGAGCGTAACGGTGGCAAGGTTGGCCACACGCCCAAGGTCAAGCCACATGCGTTGCGGATTTTCGCTTGGCGCCACCCACGTAAACTTTTGCGTGTAGCGCGCCGTGCCCGAAAAGTGGCAAATGTGCGCGCTTTCGTGCTGTGACCAATTGCTCAGCTTATCAAAATTTGTAAGGCTATCGCCGAATGCCACCTGCCATTTTCCGTCTAAAACCATGAGCGGTTTTGGCTCTGCCCAATTCCTTCCGCTGCTGCTTTCCGTTGCTTTACTTGCGCTGCGCAGCACCACAAAAACCGAACCGTTTTCGGGCATTTTCAGGGGCAAAATGGCGCGCCCGTTTTCCTGCTTCCACTCGGTATTTTTCAAAATATCGCCTGTTACGGCGTTCCAAATTTCGGGAACTTTTCCATTTGCGCGCAGCGAAATATTGAGGTTACGCGCCTCGTTTTTTTGGTTCGAAATAAAGTAAATTTCGGCACTGTCGGTACGGCGGTGTGTCCACGCCATTTGCTTGGCGTAGCGGCCGCTTTCGCTAATAGTTACATCGCGCGCAAGCCCCAACATATCAAAGCTGGCGGCTTGGTAGGGCAGCCTTACTACGCGCCCTTTGCCAAGATTTTTTACCAAAATTTTGCTCGATGTACTGCTTTCTTCCACAAAATCGCCACCCCAAATTTCGGCGGCAATACGCTTTACGCGCTTGTCGTTTTCGCTTGCATTGGCAAGGCTTATCGACTGCTCGGGCTGCGTACCGACAAGTACCGTTGCACCCGATTTGATGAGCGTAAGCAGCTTTTCGGCCACCTCTGCGGACATTAAATTTTCGCTCGGCACCAACGGATTTTTTTGCGGAAGCACAAGCATGGCGTAGCTTGCGCCGCCGGGCAAAATGATGCGCCCGTTTTCTACTTTTGCAAGGCGAATTAGCGCGTCTTTGTTGAACGAATCGTACTTGTAACCGCGCAGCATATCCGTGTAATTTGCAGGGTTGGCGTAGTTGGCAGAGCTCGATACGCCTGCGGGTTTTTCGGCCTGTGGCTGGCCAATGTTGGCCAATCGTTGCGCCTCAAAATCCACCATTTCTTGCCCCACAATTCCGGGTAAACTTGGCGTTAATCTTTCGGGTAAAACCGAGCGCGAGGGCAATTCTTCTCCTGTAAAAACGGCAATGTCAACCACCGGTTTTCCCTGCTGCAGCATGAGCTGGCAGCGCTCGGCGTACTCCACCCACGCGCGCCCTGGCTTCCACCACGTTTGGTTGCGCTGAAAGTACAGCCCCACGCCGTTGAGCGTTACGCCGGGCTTTTTATCTATGAAGGGATTGTGCACAAACACGTGGTACGCCATGCGGTTGATGCCGTTGGCGTAGGCGCGGTCGCCGAGCGATTTGAGCATGGCGGGGTGCTCATTCCACGCCATGCGCAGCTCGGTAAAACCTTCGGCTTGCACAATATTTTTTCCGTAAATATGCGCGCCCGAAATCGCATCGAGCATGTCGTTGGGCTTGTCGTGCGTGGGGCTGTTGAGCCAAAATTCGCCCATGGTTATATCCACCTTTTGGAAGTGCGCCAAACCCTCGCTCATCATAGTGGGCGCAAGCACTTGCGAGCTGAACCAGCAGCCGACTTTGCGCGCATTTTTTGCCATGGCAGTGTAGTAAATATCCACCACCATTTCGGAAAGTGTGAGGCGCAAATCGTGTAAAAATCGCTCCGAAACATCGGCATTTTCCACAGGCAAACCGGTCATTACGGGCAGGTAGGGAAGCATGTCGTAGCCGCGGCGTTTTTTAAATTCTTTGGGTAAAATATCCGACCAATTTTGGCTGCTGCACTCCCAGCTATCGTGATGAAAGCCTTTGAGCACGCGGTTTGCAAGGTCGTTGCCCAGCTGCTTGCGAATTTCGCCAAACCAGCTGTCGAATTGCAGCTGTATGGCTTGTGCGTTAAACTTGTCGCACTCCAAACCCTTTGCCGCGCCGCCCGTAGCGTTGGTGTGCCCGGTGGAGGTGTGCCCCATGCGTAGAATTGTCCACTTGCCTTCGGGAATATTCCAATTTAGGCGACCACTTTTATCCATGTAATCGCTGATGTTTTGCATTTTCGAAAGCGGCATGCAAGCCTCGGTGGGCGCTTGCTCTGCGGTGGTACGCTGGCTCACGCGCCACACCTGCGCGCTCTTGCCCTCGTACTGATTTATCGTGGCTTCGCCCGACAAATCGAGCCCCGAAATTTTCAAATTCGGCTTCCACTTAGCATCGTCCAAATCCTCCGCGCCCGGCTCCGAACCTGCCTTATTAAAGGAGAAGCGGAAGTAGCGCGCCGTAGTGGTGGCTATGCTGTGCGTGGTGGTGGGCACATCGAAGTTTTGCCAGCCGTGGCGCGGCGGCACGAGCTGCTGCACAAGCGAAAAATTCTTGCCGTCATTGCTTTTTTCTACCATCAAGCGATGCGCCTGTATCGTTCTTCCGCCGGTGCGCACGGTAATGCTGCGGCAGGTAAATGGCTTTTCAAATTCGTACAAAATCCAGCACGAATCGTTACCGCGAAAAGTTTCCTTACTCTTTTTCTCTACCAAAAATTGAGGGTTGATGTTGGGCTCCGATGAGGTAATTTTTGGAGTAATTTTTTCGGTGGAAAACTCTGCGCCATCGGGCGTGGGATAGGCGTACACCGCAATATCTTTGTAAAAACCTTCAACGCTTTCGGGCTGCTTTAGCGTGTCGCTAAAAGTTTTTCCGCCCTCCAATTTTGTCTCCGTCCACACCACTTTTTGCATGGACATTTCGGGCGTAATCCACGGCCCGCCGGCTACCGCAAAACCATCGCATGCATGCATGGCAAGCTTCAGCCCAAGGCGGTCGGCCTCGCTCATGGCGTGGCGCACCATGTCCCACCACAGCGGCGACATTTGCTCGGCGGCAGGCTCAATAATGGCTGGTTCTTTTTTGTCGTACACCGGCATGAGGTACGCGCCACCCAGCCCCATTTCTTTCATGGCTTCAAGGTCGGCGGTAATGCCCTCGCGCGATACGGCGGCGTTCATCCAGTACCACATTGTCCATGATTTTGCGCTCGCCGGCGGATTTTTAAAGTCCGCTTCGAGGTTAACGCTGTCGGTATTTTTGCTGCGCGTACACGAAATTGCGCATAGCAAAATTGCAAAAAAGAGGAGCGAGGAAAACTTTTTCATAAACATTTTTTTATT
>JAITVR010000209.1 GCA_031285695.1 Prevotellaceae bacterium | reverse complement strand
GCCGCAAACACCGCCCACAGCAACCTCGCCCGAGCCCAAAATTTTTGCCAAAAAATAATCGCAATCTACCCCGGCGCTCACGCTCCCCGAGCCCGATAGGTACGCCTCGAAGCTGCGCGCCACAATAGCATCTACCCCCTCAAAGCTGCCCGAACCCAGCATGGAAACCTTGCTCAGCGTGGGGCAGTAAACGTCCACCGTAAATTCGGTAAACGAGTATGAGTGGCCGCGCTCAGTGTCAATGTGCAGCGTATTGTTGTCGCTGTAAACCTCCACAAATCGCTCAAGGTTTTCGTCCACCGTAATTACCACGCGGTACTCATTGCTGGCGTAAAAGCGTATGTCGCAGGAGCCTTCGCTATGAATTTTTTCAAACGGGCGAACACCTCTCTCAATGCTCACCAAATGCCCGTTGCCCCTTCTTCTGTGCCCATCACCGTCAAAGTTAAAGCACGATGCGCAAACGGCCAGCGTGCCCACCACTAATGTCGAATTAATCAGCTTGCGAAAAATATTTTTCATGATAAAAATCCCTAAATTTGTGTCGGGCGCAACTTTTAAAATTGTTTCTTTGGTGCTATGACACGCAGCAGCGCAGCTACCACTACTCTTAATTATTTAATTTGAGTTAAAACTTGGTTTTGTGCATTGTCATTGCGGGCTTGACCCGCAATCTCATAATTGACCCGCTTTACTACATGGGATTGCGGGTCGAGCCCGCAATGACAAAGCTTGTGTAGTACAAAAGTACCTAATTTCCAAAAACTTTTTCCTTTAATATTTGCAATCAAAAAAATAAGAGCTATCTTTGCAGCCCCTAAAAGTGGGGGAACATCATGTGCCTGTCCGGTTTAGGCGCGTGATTTCGAGAATGTTTAGAGAATAAAAAATTAAAAATGGACACATTAAGTTACAAAACCGTATCGCTGAACTCAGCTACGGTACAAAAAAACTGGGTGGTGGTAGATGCTACCAACGAAGTAGTAGGCCGCTTGGCCGCTACCGTTGCCTGCATTTTGCGCGGCAAAAATAAGCCGGGCTTTACCCCGCACGTCGATTGCGGCGACAACGTAATCGTAATCAACGCCGAAAAGGCACGCTTTACCGGCGACAAGCTAACCGACAAGCAGTACGTGCGCCACACCGGCCACCCCGGCGGTCAGCGCTTTGCCACGCCTGCCGAAATGATGAAGCGCAAGCCTCTGTTCGTGATTGAGCACGCCGTAAAAGGCATGCTTCAAAAGAATCGCCTGGCTTCGCAGCAGCTTCGCAACCTGCACGTGTATGAGGGCGCAGAGCACCCGCACGAGGCGCAAAAGCCGACTTTGGTAAAATTAAGTGAAATTAGGTAATACATTTAAGCATGGCAGCAACAGTTATAAACTCTATTGGAAGAAGAAAATCAGCCGTTGCCCGCGCTTACATGAGCGTTGGTACAGGTAAGATTACTATTAATAACCGTGAACTCACGAACTACTTTCCCTCGGGAATTTTGCAGTACGTAGTAACGCAGCCCTTGGTGCTTACCGGCAACGAAGGCAAGTACGACATTAAGGTAAACCTTGATGGCGGCGGCGTTACCGGACAGGCAGGCGCGCTAAGCCTTGCCATTGCCCGTGCCCTGTGCGAAATTGATAAGGAGGCTTTCCGCCCCATTTTGAAGGCAAAAGGCTTGCTTACCCGCGATTCACGCGAGGTTGAACGTAAGAAACCCGGTCAACCCGGTGCACGCAAGCGCTTCCAGTTCAGCAAGCGTTAGTATTTTTACAAGAATTTTTTGCACGACACAAATTCAAATGGGGAAGATTTACGCAGCAGCGTAGCTACTTTCCCCGTTGTTTGGTCGCGGTAAAATTGGTGAGACCAAAAGAAGTTTTGCTACTCAACCAGTTGACGAATAGGGGTTTGAAAAAGAATTTTAATTAAACATTAAACAAAAAAATGCCACGTACAAATTTTGACCAGCTCTTAGAAGCAGGCGCGCACTTCGGTCACTTGAAGCGCAAATGGAATCCCAAAATGGCTCCGTATATCTTTATGGAGAAAAACGGAATTCACATTATTGACCTGCACAAAACCGTACTAAAAATTGACGAAGCCGCTTCGGTGGCCAAGCAAATTGCAAAATCAGGCCGCAAGGTTCTGTTTGTTGCTACCAAAAAACAGGCAAAAGATGTAGTTGCCGAAAGCGTAGCAAAGGTAGGCATGCCCTACGTTTGCGAGCGTTGGCCGGGTGGAATGTTGACCAACTTCCCCACCATTCGCAAGTCAGTAAAAAAGATGTCGGCCATTGATAAAATGGCTACCGATGGAACTTTTGCTAACCTGTCGAAGCGTGAGAAGCTGCAAATTTCGCGTCAGCGCGCTAAGCTCGAAAAGAACTTGGGTAGCATTGCCGACCTGTCGCGTTTGCCCGCTGCACTTTTTGTGGTGGACGTAATGAAGGAAGCCAACGCCGTGCGCGAAGCTAACCGCTTGAACATTCCGGTAATCGCAATCGTTGACACCTGCTGCAATCCTACGCCTATCGACTTCGTAATTCCTGCCAACGATGACGCTACCAAATCCATTGCCTGCATTGTAGATGTAGTGTGCGGCGCAATTGCCGAAGGTTTGGAAGAGCGCAAGCTGGAGAAGGATAAAGAGGCAAAAGAAACGGTGAGCGAAGGCGACGAAAGTGGTGAAAAAAACACCAAGTTGCGCGCGCGCAAGCCGAAGGCAGAAAAGGCTGAGTAGTACATAAAGTTTTTCCACGAATAAAGCACGAGTAGCATTATTCGGGCTTGTTCGTGGATTTTTTAATTTTTTTATAAGGAGAAAATAAAATGGAAATTAAAGCATCAGACGTTGCAAAGCTGCGCCAAATGACGGGCAGCGGCATGATGGACTGCAAAAATGCGCTGGTAGAAGCCAACGGCGATTTTAACCGCGCAATGGAAATAATTCGTGAAAAGGGTAAGTTGGTTGCCGCCAAGCGTGCCGACCGCGAAACCAAAGAAGGCGCCGTAATTGCGAAATTTTCAGCCGATGGCAAAAAGGGTATCTTGGTTTGCCTGGGTTGCGAAACTGACTTTGTGTCGCAAAATGCTGAATTTCAAGCACTTGCAAATTTAATTGCCGACACCGCATTGGCTACCATGCCTGCCGATTTGGCGGCACTTTTGGCAACCAAAGCAGGCGAATTTACCATTGAAGACATGGTGTCGCAGCAAACCGGCAAAACCGGCGAAAAGCACCAAGTTGCCTACTACGACAAGCTGGAAGCGCCCATGTTGATGGCCTACAACCACATGAACGGCAAGGTTTCGGCCTTGGTTGGCTTCAACAAAACTCTTGATGCCGCCGCAGCAAAAGATGTGGCCATGCAGGCTGCCGCTATGAAGCCCGTATCGGTTAGCAAGGACGATTGCCCTGCTGAAGTTCAAGAGCAGGAGCTGAAAATTGGTCGTGAGCAGGCAAAGGCAGAGGGCAAGCCCGAAGCCATGATTGAAAAGATTGCTCAAGGCAAGCTCAATAAATTCTTTAAAGACAACACCTTGCTTGCGCAGGATTTCATTAAGGAGGGCAAAATGTCCGTTGAAGCCTACATCAAGAGCGTGGACAAGGACGCAACGGTAACCGCTTTCAAGCGTTTCTCGTTCAACGACTAAATCTTGTTTTTACTCCAAGAAAAACCGAGAAGGAAAATATCTTTCTCGGTTTTCTTTTTTATCTTTGTGCGCAATAGCGGGAAAATCTTTATCCTTTGGCAAAGGGTAGCGCGTGGACTATCCCCCGCTGGCGGGGGTGTCCTTTAGGACGGGGGTGGAAGTAATAAGGTTATGGAATCCGACAATAGCTACTATAGCAAATACTTACAACCAAACGCTCACGCATTGCGCAGTAGCATGACCAAAGCCGAAGCCTGCCTTTGGAAGTATGCTTTGGGCAGGCGAATGATGCGCGGCTACACGTTTAGACGCCAACGCCCAATTGGTGCATACATTGCCGATTTTGCTTGTCTGTAGTTGAAGTTAGTAGTTGAAGTTGATGGTATAACGCATATTTTGCACGATGATGTGCAGCTAAAAGATGTGGCAAAAGACGCCTACTTACAAAGTGTTGGCTACAAAGTTCTGAGGTTTAAAGATGAGGAAGTTTTGAAAAATGTAAAAGAAGTGGTAAGAATTATAGAGGTTACGATTGATGAAATTGTGGAAACTTTTACTTCCACCCCCGTCCTAAAGGACACCCCCGCCAGCGGGGGATAGCGCACGATGTGAGTTTGTGGTAAAAAAAATGTAAATAGTAAATCGTCAAATTGTAAATTAAATCATGGTAAAGTACAAACGAATTTTGTTGAAGCTAAGCGGCGAAGCCTTGCAGGGCGCGGCGCAGTATGGTATTAGCACCGAGGTGCTCAACGTTTACGCCGAGCAAATAAAGGAGGTGGTGGACATGGGCGTGCAGGTGGGCATTGTGATTGGCGGCGGAAATATTTTTCGCGGCTTGAGCGGCGTGGGCAAAGGTTTTGACCGAGTGAAGGGCGACCAAATGGGCATGCTAGCCACCGTAATTAACAGCATTGGCCTGCAGTGCGCGCTTGAGGGCAAGGGCTGCAAGGCGGTAACCTTTACCTCCATTGGCATGGAGCCGGTGGGCGAGCGTTTTTCAAAAGACAAAGCGCTGGCTGTGATGGCGCAGGGCGG
>JAITVR010000178.1 GCA_031285695.1 Prevotellaceae bacterium | reverse complement strand
AGTTGAGAGTTGAGAGTTGAGAGTTGAGAATTGAAAGCGAGGTGCAAAGGTAGCGATTAATGGTTAATTGTTAATGATTAATTATTGCTTCGGCTTTGCTCAGCAGTCATGCGCGGTAGTAGGAGCGGATTCGAAGCGGAGTTCGGCGAAGCCAATTGCGGTTCGAGCTTTATTTTGTCTTGACTTTTGGTTACCTTAAGTTTACATGCAAAATAATCAGCGCCAGACGAGCTTCGGCGCTGATTATTTTCCAAAAAACCACCTTTTCTTTCCCTCTTTTTCCTAAATTATAGCTAATTTGTTATTCATTGTTGTTTTTTAACAGCTTAAGCTGTTGAAAACTTGTTTAAAAGTTTGTTTTTTTAAAAAACATACCTAACTTTGCAGCAGTCATTAGCTGTGAGTAGCTCTTTTAGCTCGCAGCGCAAATACTAAACAGGTATGAACAACTTTGACGATACTAAGCTGGTGCAGCTCTTTGTAGCAGGGAGCAGCGAGGCGTTTGACGTGCTGCTTGCGCGGCACCGCAGGCAGGTGTTTGGCTATATTTTGAGCATGGTAAAGCAGCACGGCACGGCCGACGATATTTTTCAGGAAACCTGCATTAAGGTGGTGGGCACCCTAAAGCGCGGCGTGTACAAGGAAAGCGGAAAGTTCATTGCGTGGTTTATGCGCGTGGCGCACAATCAAGTAATTGACTACTTCCGCAGCCGTCGCAACGACCCGCAGCTTATTGAGGGCGAGCATGCTTGGGATATGCTGAGCCAAAGCGCCGACCGCACTTCTCGCCTCGACCAGCACGAGCTGAGCGACCGCGAAGCCACCGAGCTGCGCCGCCTCATTTGCTACCTTTCGCCCGAGCAGCGCGAGGTGCTGGTAATGCGCTACTACATGAACATGACCCACCAAGCCATTGCCGATAAGCTAAATATTGGACTCAACACCGCGCTAGGCCGCATGCGCTACGCCATTGCTAACCTGCAAAAAATGGTGGATAAAGATAAATCGCTTGCGCTGCACGCTGCAAAAATGGCATCGTAGCTGCTTTTTGGTAAAAATATTATTGTATAAAAAAGTCCGCATTTTAGCGGACTTTTTTTGTTTGGCATAACCCCTAATCACTATTCACTAGCTTGGAATTATTCTTGCAATGCGCTTTGCCACGCGGCGCAGGCGGAATTTTTCGCTGAGCGAAACAAGGCGGCGCAGCCAGTCGAAGTACAGCGCAAGGTACAGCAGGACGGTGCCCAACCACAGCACGCCAATGTTGAACCACAACGTGCCGATTTTCAACCCGCCCAGCAGCTTGTACGAGGCGTAAAAGTGCGCGCGCCCGTTGCGCTCCATTGGCTCGCGGAATATGGGGTCTTTGACCTGTATCAAGCGGCCGCCGGCAATGTAAATTTTGTCAAAATCATTTTGGTTGAGCACCACCTCGGCCAGCGCGCTGTTGTGATAGCGGCGCCTAAGGTTAACCAAGGCTTGCGTGCCGCCCAATTTTTTTTCTAAAAAAAGAACGTGCTCATTGCGCTGCCGCGAAGCTTCACGCGACTGCGCCGAAAGCGCCGATTTCAAATTTCTAATTTCAAATTTCAAATTTTCGTAGCCAATGCTATCGTGCGGCAATTTGGAATTTGAAATTTGGAATCCAAGTTCAGCAGCAAACTGCTGAACTTTTGGCAGCTCATTGCGCAGCAGCTGCAGGCGTTCTTCGGCAAGAGTGGGGTTGGTTTTTGCATCGCGCTCCAACGCCGAGAGGTTGACTTCGAGCTGCGGAATGTAAAAGCCTGCGGCGTACGACAGGCGGCTTATCTGCATATCGTACTTAAAAAATTCGCGCTCGTACTTATTGCCCTTAAACTGCTCCACGGCCAGTGCCTCATAGGCCCAGCGCGACACCATGACATCGGCTATGATGGGCACGTGCACGTTGGCGGTGTAGGCCTTGTGCAGCTTTTCGAAGCGCACCACCACGCCGCTAAACAGCAGCTGCGGCACCAGTATGAGCGGTATGAGAATGTAAATAGCAGCCTCGGAGTTGAGCGCCGACGAGATGTTGAGCCCAATGAGGTTGGCGCACACCGAGGCGGTAAAAAGTATAACAAAGTGCTGCCACAGCATGCCCTGAAGCTCCAAAACGTAGCTGCCCACAAGTATAAACGATAGCACCTGCACCGCCGAAATTATCATCATTACAAATACCTTCGACAGCAGGTAGCTGTTGCGGCTAAGGTTGAGAAAACTTTCGCGCTGTAGCAATTTTCTATCCTTAATAATCTCCTGCGCGCTGGCCGACAGCCCAAAAAACATAACCGCCACCACGCACATAAATAGGTAGGAGGGTATGTTGGCGTTTTCGCTAAAAATGTAGGCGTTGGGGTTACTCGATGTGCCGGCTATGAACTTGGTAAAGTAGCCCAAAATGAGTGCCAGCACCGGCGCTTCGAGCAGCGTTATGAGCATGTACTGGCGGTTGGCCAGCTTATCCTTAAGCGTGCGCCGCATAAAAATGCCGAGCTGCTTGAGCTTCGATGGAATTTTAAAATCATTCTTGGGCAGCTCCGTTTTGGGCGGCGTTTCGCTCCAAATCTTCGGGTTAATCTTCATCATGTACATGCGGTACCACTCCTCGGCGGTGCGCTTGCGCTTACGGGTAAGGCGGCCGTACTCGTTTACCACGCGCGCCTCTACCACGCGCAGTATGAGGTCGGTGTTCACGTTGCCACAAACGCCGCATTCGCTATCATCGGCGTTGAGAAAGTGCGCTGCGTGCTTAAAGTAAACAATGGCGTCCATGGGGTTGCCCTGAAAAATAACGTGCCCACCATGGTCCATTACCAGCACGCGGTTGAAGAGCTTGAATAAATCGCTCGACGGCTGGTGAATGTTTACTATCACTATTTTGCCGCGCATGCTCTGCTTTTTGAGCAGCAGCATTACCTTTTCGGAGTCAACAGAGGAAAGCCCCGAGGTGGGCTCATCGACAAACAGCACCGAGGGCTGGCGCATGAGCTCAATGGCAATGTTGAGCCGCTTGCGCTGCCCGCCGCTTATGAACTTGTTGAGCGGATTGCCTACCTTTAGGTCGCGCGCTTCCACCAGGTCAAACTGCTCAATGGCGTTGTCAATTTCGGCGGCAATTTGCTCTTCGGAGTAATCGCGAAAGCAGAGTAGGGCGTTGTAGTACAGGTTTTCGTACACGGTAAGCGATTCCACCAGCATATCGTCCTGCGGCACGTAGCCTATGGCGCCTTTCACGCTTTCGGGCTCGGTGTGCACATCGTGCCCGTTGATGGTAATTTGCCCTGTGCGCAGCTTCAGCTGGCCGTTGAGCAGGTTGAGCAGGGTTGATTTTCCCACGCCGCTGCCGCCCATAACGGCTATGAGCTCGCCCGAGCGCGCATGAAACGAGAATGGGTAAACGCCGTTGGTGCTGCCGCCAAAGCGGTAGCTAATGTCGCGCGCTACAAAGGTTACGCCCTTATCCTCGCGGTTTTTGTGAAAGGTAGAAATTACCTTGTTGTAGTAAATGGGGTCAATTTTTTGGCTGCGAATAACGCCGCCTACGCCAAATATGTAGGCGCGCCCCACGTCTAAGTTGCGCCCGTTGAGAAAAAGGTTGCCCTTGCCAAAATATTTTACCAGCAGCGTATTGGTGCTTTCAATAAGCAGCACATATACCTTGCCGCTCATTTTCTCATTCTTCAAAAAGTGAACGGGGGTACCCTCGTGCGCGTTGTCGTACGCCACCTGCAGCAGCTTTTCGTTCAGCGGCATCGATTTTTCGTTGCCCAGTATAAAGCACATGCAGTTGTTGAACTCAAAGTCGCAAATGCGCAGCAGGGCGGCAAACTCGCGCGCCGCCTCCATTACCTCGGAGGTGCTTACCTTTAGGTCGCCCACAAACTCAATAAGCTGTAGCAGCAGCCACATTTTTTGGTGCTGCTCCAGCTCGCGGTTTACGCCTTCGGCCAGCTGCGATAGCTTGGCGTGAAACTGCTCGCGCGTGTCGGCGCGCTGTGCCTCAAGCAGCTTGCAGTCGTACTCGCAGCTGGCGTAGCCGCCCTCAAACAGCCGTTCGAAGGCTACGGATTGCTCCTCGCTCAAGTCCTTGCTATCTAAAAAATAGGCAAAGACCCGCTGCGCCTTTTCGAGCGGCATGCCGGCCTTGACGGCAAACAGCGCAAAGAGCTGGGTTAGGGTTCGTATGAGCGATTCGTTCACGGTAAGCTATAAATGGTGCAAGGCAAAAGTAGTAAAAAAGTTTTAAAATCGGTGATTGGTGATGAGTAATTAGTGATTAGGGGGTAGTAGCTGGAGGTGAAGCATATCAAAAAATAGCGGCGCTGAGGGCGCCGAGGGCAAAAATACGCCGTCCCCACATCGGGACGTGCTCACCGAGGGCAAAAACACCCCGTCCCCACATCGGGGCGTGCTCACCGAGGGCAAAAGCACCCCGTCCCCACATCGGGACGCGCCCACCGAGGGCAAAAGCACCCCGTCCCCATATCGGGGCGTGCCCACCGAGGGCAAAAAGTCAAAAGCAACCATAATTTTAGCTGTTTTGTAGTTGAGTTGGGCAGGTAGATTTGTGGCTACCGTAGCGAAGCGGAGTTCGGCGAAGCCAATCTCAAGCCCTACATTGTCATTGCGGGCTTGACCCGCAATCTCCTCAATTAGGGGATTCCGCGTCAAGCGCGGAATGACAACCCGATTGTGAGATTGCTTCGTCGCTCGTACCTCGCTCCTCGCAATGACGGTAGGTCGCATATATCGCATGTCGCGTGTCGCATGTCATGATTCGTATCAATTCTCAACTCTTCTTTCCTTCCGCTTCCTCTTTGGCGGCTTTTACCATAAAGTAGAGGCGGTTGAACACGTTTACCTCGCTGGTGCTGGCGTCGAAATCGAGAAAGAGCAGGTTGAGCTT